>CADBMH010000160.1 GCA_902795705.1 uncultured Lachnospiraceae bacterium
AAAGAAGCAGCGCTTCGGGAAGAAGAAAAATCAGGGGAAATTTATCGCAGTGGCAGTGGTTTTAACCGGAGTTCTTCTGTTCTTTGGCATATGGTTTGAGAGGAGCCGGATTCGTTCGAATGACAGAGCGGAAACGGGGAATAAATCCGTTTCATTAGAGAAAAGCGAAAAGACGGAAGAAACGGAGGAAACGGAGGAACCGGAAGAGGATGAGAGCGTGGAGGCTCCGGTACATGCCCCTGCAGAGGAGGTGGACTTTTCCGGGAGCGTTACTTTGGAAAAGGCAGTCCGGACTTCGCTTCAAAAAAAGGAAAATGAGAAAATCACCTATGGAGATCTGGAGAAGATTACGGTGCTTTCCATCGTGGGAAAACATGCCTTCCGGACAACGGGAAGCTATCTGTATACCGGATGGGACTTGTTTCGTTTTCAACCGGACGGGAATGAAGAACGGTACGAAAATGTGGCAAAGGGGGATATTACGGATATTTCGCTGCTTGCCTATATGAAAAATCTGCACAGTGTGGTTTTAGCGCATCAGTATATTACGGATATTCGCGTATTAAGGAATCTTCCGATCGAGGATCTTGCAATCACGGATTGTCCGGTGGAAGATTATCGGGTGATCGGGAAGATTTCGGGATTAAAAAAGCTTGGTATCTTTTGCAACCAGGAAATTGATCTGAATTTTCTGAAAGATTTGAAGGATTTATATGAACTGGATCTCGGAATGGTAAGATGTATTTCTTTAAAGCCGCTGGAACAGACAAAGATCCGGATGCTCCGGGTTTTTGATATTACGGCAGAGGATGAGAGCTATTCTGCGTTCCACGGGATGAAGTTGTTACGGGAATTTGAGGGATTCCAGATTGGTCAGGAGGTGGTAGGAGGGTTAAAAAATCATGATCATCTGGATGCGCTGATCCTTTGGAGGGTGAATCTGACCGAGGGATTATCGGTGCTTGGCAGCATGCGGGAGCTGGAGCATTTGGATATTGGGGATTGTGTGATGCCGTCCATGAAGGGGATTGAGAATTTTCCGAATGTCGGAACGCTTTTTCTGCCGCGCTCTGAAAAGGATTTTTCCGGTCTTTTCGGTTTAAAACAGCTTCGGTATATTAATTTTGCATGGTGTAATATCAAGGATTACAGCGGACTTTTTTTACTTTCCGGTATTACACAGGTTGCCTGCAAGGAGTACCAGAAGGAGGAGATTTTGAAGCTTCAGAAAAATCCTTCCTTTGAATTTGAAATAACAGATTGATGTTTTGTAAAAAAGAGCGAGAAAGAAATGATGAGATTAAAAAGGGTGGCCGGACCAGGTAATAGCTTTGTCCGACCACCTTTAAAGAAAGTATTTATTATGAGATTCTATTTTACCTTTCCTTTATAACCGCCTTTTTTGAATAACTTTTTATAGGCGGCCTTCTTTGCCTTCGGCATTTTTGCCGTGGCTTTTTTCGGTACACCGGTAAAGGCTTTGCTTCCGACACTCTTTAATACGGAGGTCTTTACGGTGATTGTTTTTAATTTCTTGCAGCCGTTAAAGGCATTCTTTCCGATTGTAGTGATATTTTTCCCGATCGTTACCTTGGTAAGCTTTTGGTTGCCCTTGAAAGCAGAGGCAGCTACAGAGGTTACCTTATGGCTGACTCCACTGATTTTTACGGTAGCAGGAATTACAGCAGAGGCTGCATTTTTCTTTCCAGCCGTGTAGCTTGCAGTGCCTGTACCGGTAACGGTATAGGTCGCACCGCTTACAACTGCCTTTGTACCCTTTTCCGGAGCAGAGGATGGTGCTGTAGTCGGAGCGGCTGAAGGTGCCGTACTCGGAGCGGCAGACGGCTCTGTACTTGGAGCAGCGGATGGCTCAGCACTTGGAGCAGCAGACGGCTCTATGCTTGGAGCAGCAGATGGCACCGGTTCGTCCGGATACGGCAGGCGGATTGTAAGCCACTGTGATTCGCCATCCCACTTATTCTCCGGCTCATTGACATCCCAGTTTTTATACCCGGCATATAACTGGTAGTTGACCAGTCCGTCACCATTGTCATAAAGTGGATGCAGCGTCAGCTTATAGATCAAAGGCTCCTCGGAAACGCGCTCTGCCGTTACATATTCTGAAACATCGGAACCGGTCAGATTAATATCCTCATTTTTTTCCGGATCCCAGGCATTGATTTTTAAAAAGTTTGATTCATCTACGGAATATCTGCCTTCTTCCCAGCTATAATTGTCCAAATGCAGATAAACGGTCTGTTCCTGTCCCTCCTGAAGGACAATCTCATCGCCGACATACTGTGCTACACTTGGTTTTTCTGAATAGAAGAAGTCTTCCCACCAGGATGGCATGATAATAAATTTATTGTTTACCGTGCCTTTAGTGTAGGTGATCAGATATTTTTTTCCGAAATCATCTGCAGAGAGATTGACGAGCTGCCCGTCTCCCCAGTCGGATACCTTCAAGTTAACGCCCTCTGCCGGTGTGCCATCCGGATTCGTGATCGTAAGGTCGGCTGCGGTTACATGCGTTACGGTTCCGTTCTCGATATAGTCGAACCAGATATCCTGTCCGCTGAACTTAAATGCTTTTCCGCTTTCGTTCTTAATTTCATCCTCGTTTAAGTACCATGGATCATCCTGGTCTTCATAGCCGGCAAAAACATCGTCCCAGTTAAGCGGAAATGTGTTTCCGTCTGCATCTGTATCCGTACTCAGTATAGTGTTGGCGCCTGTCGTATCGTCCCATTTCTCTGCGAAGTCTGTACACATATAAAGACCGGTTGTTTTCGGCAGGGTAACGGAAACCGCTGCTTTTGCCTCCTTCTGTGGTGCGCTGATACCGGTAAAGAGGGAGAAGACAAGAGCTGCTCCCGACAGAACCGCTGTCAGCTTTTTTGTAGTTTTTTTCATATGATTCCAACTCCTTTCTGTGTGTGAATTTGCATATGCCTTTATGCAAAGGCTGCGATTCACAGTGCCCTTTACAGAACACAGGCGTGAATCGCAACATATAAGGAATTATAGTAGATTGCGGAGCGAAAATGGTGGACAAAATTGCACACTTAGTTACCGAATAAAGAACATCTGTTTGACATATTGTTTGTGATATGGTAAGCTAAAGGATATATAGCAGTAATTTATTTATTACCTGATAAAAGGGATATTTGTTATAGCTTAATTATTAGTAGGAAGTCTGGATTTTATTTGGTCAGGCAAGGAAGATGAAATGGGGGTAACTATGGCAGGAAAGATTACAGAGAAGCAGCGGGAGATTTTAGAATTTATTAAGGAGGAGATTTTAAATAAAGGATATCCGCCTGCAGTGCGTGAGATTTGTGAGGCGGTGCATTTGAAGTCTACTTCATCGGTGCATTCGCATTTGGAGACGCTGGAAAAGAATGGTTATATTCGTCGTGATCCGACGAAGCCGAGAGCGATTGAGATTCTGGATGATGATTTTAACCTGGCAAGGAGAGAAATCGTGAATATTCCGATCATCGGGCAGATTGCCGCAGGTGAACCGATTTTTGCGGAGCAGAATATTGAAGGCTATTTTCCGCTTCTGCCGGAGGATATGCCGAATGGAAATGTGTTCATGTTAAATGTGCGTGGAGACAGTATGATTGATGTCGGTATTTATGACGGGGACCGGATTTTGGTTAAGGAGGAGCACACGGCGAGAAACGGGGAGATTGTCGTTGCACTGGTAGAGGATTCCGCAACGGTCAAGACCTTTTATAAGGAGGATGGACATTTCAGGCTTCAGCCGGAAAATGAGACGATGGATCCGATCATTGTCGACCAGGTGGAGGTTTTGGGAAAAGTAGTCGGACTTTACAGGACTTATCGGTAGGGATCAGTTGAGGTTCAGAATCTATTGATAAGAAGAAAATCAGGAGATTATTATAATATAATTATAGAGAACGGTTTGAAGTGGCAGTACCGGGAAACGGATAAAAAGGTGAGTGCAGGATGGCAGGAAAAAAGAGCAGTACGAAGGATATTATCAAAGAAATACAAACGAATATCAAGGAACGCACTTTCCGGCAGTTTTATCTGCTGTTTGGTGAGGAAACCTATCTGGTGAAGAAATACCGGGACGAGTTAAAACAGGTAATTTTAGGTGATTCGGATGATATGAATCTATCCTGCTTTTCAGGAAAGGATATTGATCCGGCTGAGGTGAGGGAAATCGGTTCTACATTGCCTTTTTTTGCAGATTACAGAGTGCTGCTGTTACAGAATACGGGACTTTTTTCTTCCTCGAATACATTTTCGGAAATTGTGGAACAGCTTCCAAAGAGTACGATCGTCATTTTTGAGGAAAAGGAAGTAGACAAAAGAAATAAATTATATAAGTTTGTCCAGAAAAACGGATTTGCTGCTGAACTGAATGCTCTTGGGAAAAAAGATATTACAGATTTTGTGTTAGTAAAGCTTAGTGCGGCAGGAAAGAAAATCAGAGAGAGTACGATGCAGTATCTTTTAGAACAGGTCAATCTGTCGCTTTTAAATCTTCAAAATGAATTAGAAAAGCTGATCGCTTATACCTATGGAAGAGAGGAAGTAACGAAGGAAGATATTGACGCGGTCTGCTCTGTAGAAGTGACAGATCAGATTTTTAAAATGTTAGATGCAGCGGCCGAGGGGGATCGCAGCAGGGTTATGATTCTATACCGGGATCTTTTAGCACTTCATGAGGCGCCGATGCGTATTCTGGCTCTTGTAAAGAATCATATCAATTCTCTTTTGATAGTGAAAATGGTGAGTGAAAAATATTCAAAAAAGGAAGATCTGACGGGGAAAAGCACAAAAGCCGGAGTACCCGCGTTTCTGGTATGGAAATATATCAGTCAGTCGAAAAACTTTCCGGAGAACAGACTTCGTGAGATGCTTGATGCGTGTGCAGAGGTGGAATACAGCTTTAAGCGGGGGAAGATTTCTGATCAGATTGGAGTGGAACTTTTATTAGTTGAGTTTTCAAAGCAAAAAGCAGTAAAATAATGCCCACCTCTTAATTTTATTAAGTAAATCGCAAAATGACTTAACTTAATTATGAAAAATAGAACTTTTACAAAATAATATTGATTTTTGAGAAAAAGTATACTATAATGACCTCAGTTGAAGAACAAGGGAGTTCGGCAATGTTTATTGTCGGACTCCTTTTCTTTTTTGAGGAGGAAAAGGATATGCAAAGAGAAGTCATTGATCATGAAAAAAAGGGACTGTACGATCCGCGGTTTGAGCATGATAACTGTGGTATCGGTGCAATTGTCAACATCAAAGGAAATAAGACACATGATACGGTTTCAGGAGCGCTTGATATTGTAGAAAGACTGGAGCATCGTGCCGGTAAGGATGCAGAGGGGAAAACCGGTGATGGTGTCGGAATCCTTCTGCAGATTTCGCATAAATTTTTCAAAAAGGCAGCAAAGAAAGCAGGAATCACACTGGGGGAGGAACGGGATTACGGAATTGCCATGTTCTTTTTCCCGCAGGATGAGCTGAAGAAGAACCAGGCAAAAAAGATGTTTGAGGTTGTTATTAAAAAAGAAAATCTGGAATTTTTAGGATGGCGTGAGGTGCCGATCACACCGGAAATTTTGGGAAATAAAGCATTGGAATGTATGCCGTGTATCATGCAGGCATTTGTAAAAAGACCAGAGGATGTAAACAAAGGACTGGACTTTGACAGAAGACTCTATGTGGCAAGGAGAGAATTTGAGCAGAGTAATGAGGATGATACCTATGTCGTATCCTTTTCAAGCAGAACGATTGTCTATAAGGGAATGTTCTTAGTAGGACAGCTCAGAAAGTTTTTCAATGACTTAGAGGATCCGGATTATGTATCTGCAATTGCAATCGTGCATTCGAGATTCAGCACGAATACGAATCCGAGCTGGATGCGTGCACATCCAAACCGCCTGATCGTACATAACGGGGAGATCAATACGATTGTCGGAAATGCGGATAAGATGCTTGGCCGTGAAGAAACAATGGAATCTCCGCTTTTGTCCAGTGAATTTCATAAAATCCTGCCGGTGGTGAATCCGAACGGCTCTGATTCGGCAAGGCTTGACAATACCTTGGAATTTCTGGTCATGAGTGGAATGGAGCTTCCGCTTGCCGTGATGATCACGATTCCGGAGCCTTGGGAAAAGGATATGAGCATCAGCAGAAAGAAAAGAGACTTTTATCAGTATTATGCGACCATGATGGAGCCATGGGACGGTCCGGCATCCATCCTATTTTCCGACGGGGATCTGATGGGAGCGGTACTTGACCGAAACGGTCTCAGACCATCACGCTATTATATTACGACAGATGATACACTGGTGCTTTCTTCCGAGGTCGGCGTGTTTGAAATCCCGCCGGAAAAGATCGTAAAAAAGGACCGGTTAAGACCGGGGCGCATGCTTCTTGTAGATACGGTCAAGGGAGAGCTGATCGCGGATGATGTCCTAAAAGAGGAATATGCTTCAAGGCAGCCATATGGTGAATGGCTGAATACCAATCTTTTGACCTTAAAGGAGCTTCATATCCCGAATCACAAGGTGGCTTCCTTTACAGATGAGGAAAGAGCAAGACTGCAGAAGGCATTCGGTTATACCTTTGAGGAATATAAAACTTCGATCCTGCCGATGGCTCAGAATGGCGCGGAGCCAATCGGTGCAATGGGAACGGATTCTCCGCTGCCGATGCTTTCGAAGAGACCACAGCCGCTATTTAATTACTTTAAGCAGCTTTTTGCGCAGGTGACAAATCCACCGATCGATGCGATCCGTGAAGAAATCGTGACTTCAACCAGTGTCTATTTGGGACAGGATGGGAATCTGTTAGTTGAAAGCGCGGATAACTGTAAGGTTCTAAAAATCAACAATCCGATCCTGACTGATACGGATCTTTTAAAGATACAAAATATTGACAAGGATGGATTTAAGAGTGAAACGCTTCCGCTTACTTATTATAAAAATACATCACTGAAAAAAGCAATCAACCATCTGTGCCTGGAGGCAGACCGTGCCTATAAAAACGGTGTGAATATCTTGATTTTAAGTGACCGGGGAGTGGATGAAAATCATGTGGCAATTCCCTCACTTTTGGCAGTGGCAGCGATGGAGCAGCATTTGGTTACCACGAAAAAGAGAGAAAGCCTTGCGATTGTTATCGAAACAGCAGAGCCGAGAGAGGTTCACCATTTTGCAACCCTCTTAGGCTATGGTGCCTGTGCGATCAACCCGTATCTGGCACACAGCACGATACAGGAGCTGATTGATAACGGAATGCTTGACAAGGACTACTATGCGGCAGTGGATGATTATGATGCGGCAGTTCTGCATGGAATCGTGAAAATCGCATCTAAGATGGGAATCTCTACGATCCAGTCATATCAGGGGTCGAAGATTTTTGAAGCGATTGGTATTGATAAGGATGTGATTGAGACCTATTTTACGGACACGGTAAGCTGTGTAGGCGGGATTACCTTAGAGGATATCAACAGACAGGTCAATGAAAGACATTCTGCGGCATTTGATCCTTTGGGACTCCGGACGGATCTGAATTTGGAGAGCAGGGGACAGCATAAGGCAAGAGGAAATAAAGAGGAGCACCTATATAATCCGGAAACGATCCATCTGCTGCAGCAGGCAACATGGACAGGGAACTATGAGCTGTTTAAGATGTATTCGAAGACAGTAGATGAAAAAGAAAATAAGGTCACCCTTCGCAGTATGTTTGATTTTAACTATCCGAAAAAAGGGATACCGATCGAGCAGGTAGAAAGTGCAGAGGAAATCGTAAAGCGCTTTAAGACGGGAGCGATGTCCTATGGTTCCATTTCACAGGAAGCACATGAAACCTTAGCGATTGCGATGAATCATCTGCATGGAAAATCAAACAGCGGTGAGGGCGGTGAAAGCCTAGAGAGACTGGCAACTGCAGGTCAGAAGGACGACAGGTCCTCGGCAATCAAGCAGGTGGCATCGGGACGGTTTGGAGTGACCTCAAGATACTTAGTCAGTGCAAAGGAAATACAGATCAAGATGGCACAGGGAGCAAAGCCGGGCGAAGGCGGTCATCTGCCGGGTGGTAAGGTCTATCCTTGGATTGCGAAAACGAGACATTCGACACCGGGAGTAAGTCTGATCTCACCGCCTCCACATCATGATATTTACTCGATTGAGGATCTGGCACAGCTTATCTATGATTTAAAGAGCAGTAATCAGGATGCGAGAATTTCCGTGAAGCTGGTATCGGAGGCAGGTGTCGGAACCGTGGCGGCCGGAGTAGCGAAGGCAGGAGCTGCTGTTATCCTGATTTCCGGACATGACGGAGGCACCGGAGCAGCACCGAGAAGCTCCATCTATAATGCCGGTCTTCCTTGGGAGTTAGGTCTTGCGGAAACACATCAGACACTTTTAATGAACGGACTTCGTTCCCATGTACGGATCGAGACGGACGGAAAGCTGATGACAGGGCGTGATGTACTGATCGCGGCACTTCTTGGCGCGGAGGAATACGGCTTTGCTACGGCGCCGCTTATTACGATGGGCTGTGTAATGATGAGAGTCTGTAACTTAGATACCTGTCCGGTTGGTGTGGCTACACAGAACCCGGAGCTTCGGAAACGTTTTAAAGGAAAGCCGGAGTATGTAGAGAACTTTATGCTTTTTATCGCGGAAGAGCTTAGAGAATATATGGCGAAGTTAGGTGTCAAAAAGGTCGATGACCTGATCGGCAGAACAGATCTTTTGCGGTTTAAGGAGGATGAGACAGAAAAATTTGATTTTATGGAGATTCTGGACACGACTTTTGCAAAGGAAAGAAAGGAAAATAAATTCTCCGCAAAAAATCTGTTTCATTTCGAACTGGAGAAAACCATTGATGAGAAAATATTGATTCCGAAGTTGAAAAAATCGATTGAAACAGGAGAACCGGCGAAGGTGGAGATTGATGTGACAAATACGAACCGGACACTGGGAACGATTTTAGGTTCGGAGATTACAAAGCACGCAGAGGATGGGTATGATGAGGATACGATTTCTGTCCTGTGCCATGGAAGCGGCGGGCAGAGCTTTGGTGCATTTATCCCGAAGGGACTTACCTTAGAGCTTGTCGGTGATTCGAATGATTATCTCGGAAAGGGGCTTTCCGGAGGTAAGATTGTTGTCTATCCGCCGGAAAAATCCGCTTTTAAGGCAGGGGAGAATATCATCGTCGGAAATGTTGCCTGCTATGGAGCGACAAGCGGAAAGGTATTTATCAGCGGAATTGCCGGTGAGCGGTTCTGTGTACGAAATTCCGGAGCGACGGCTGTGGTAGAGGGTGTCGGCGACCATGGCTGTGAGTATATGACAGGCGGTCGTGTAGTCATCTTAGGAGCAGTCGGAAAGAACTTCGCAGCGGGAATGAGCGGCGGTGTTGCCTATGTGCTTGATGAGGAAAGTGATCTCTACCTGAAGTTAAATAAAGAGCTGGTTTCTTCGGAAACGGTTTCGGATAAGTATGATGTGCAGGAGTTAAAGGAGATGATCGAGGAGCATGTAGAGGCAACCGGCTCGGAAAGAGGAAAGGAAATCCTTGAAAATTTCAGTGAGTATCTGCCGAAGTTTAAGAAGATCATTTCTTATGATTACAGTAGGATGCTGCAGCTTATC
Organism: uncultured Lachnospiraceae bacterium; assembly: GCA_902795705.1. Lineage (GTDB taxonomy): Bacteria > Bacillota > Clostridia > Lachnospirales > Lachnospiraceae > Butyribacter. The sequence goes on from CADBMH010000160.1 coordinate 9,660, forward strand.
GCTGAAATGGAGCAGAGGGGCTTAAGCTATGAACAGGCGCAAATCGAGGCGTTTTACGAGGCAAAAGCAGAAGGCAGATAAATACGGAATCAACCTGGTCGTCTGCATGCAATTATCTAATATAGAGAATATATGGGAGGATGAAAGATATGGGAAAACCAACGGGTTTTATGGAATATGAACGAATGGATAATCTGGCTTTAGAGCCTTCTGTCCGCATTAAAAATTTCAAGGAATTTCATGTGCCGATGAGCGAAAAGGATAGAAAGCATCAGGCATCAAGATGTATGAACTGCGGTGTTCCTTTCTGTCAGTCCGGTATGATGATCGGCGGTATGGTTTCCGGATGTCCGCTTAACAATCTGGTGCCGGAGTGGAACGATCTTTTGTATCATGGGAATTTTAAGAAAGCGCTGCAGCTTTTGAAGCAGACGAATAATTTTCCAGAGTTTACTTCGAGGGTATGTCCGGCACTCTGTGAGGCAGCATGTACCTGTGGGTTAAATGATACGCCTGTGACCTGTAAGGCAAATGAAAATGCGATCATTGAATACGGCTATGCAAACGGACTTATGGATGCAAATCCGCCGAAGGTGCGTACCGGAAAGAAGGTAGCGGTCATCGGCTCCGGTCCTTCGGGACTTGCAGCGGCGGATCAGTTAAACCAGCGCGGTCATGAGGTGACGGTCTATGAGAGAAATGATCATATCGGCGGGCTTTTGATGTACGGGATTCCGAACATGAAGTTAGAGAAATGGGTGATTGACAGAAAGCAGAAGGTGATGGAAGAGGAGGGAGTCAGATTCCTTGTAAATACGGATGTCGGAAAGGATATCAAGGCTTCGGAGCTTTTAAAGGAATATGACAGTGTGATCCTCTGCTGCGGTGCGTCAAAGCCGAGAGATATCAAGGCTCCGGGCAGAGAAGCGGAGGGGATTTATTTTGCCGTGGATTTCCTGACGCGTTCGACGAAGCATGTACTGTCCGGGAAAAAGGACGGATGGGTAGATACGAAGGGAAAGCATGTTGTCGTAATCGGCGGAGGTGACACCGGAAATGACTGCGTGGGAACGGCAATCAGACAGGGCGCGAAATCTGTCGTACAGGTTGAGATGATGCCGAAGCTCCCGGATGAGCGCGCGGCAAACAATCCGTGGCCGGAGTGGCCGAGAGTCTGCAAAACGGATTATGGTCAGGAGGAGGCAATCGCCGTATTCGGCAGTGATCCGAGAATCTATCAGAGTACCGTAAAGGAGTTCATCGCAGACAAGAGCGGGAAATTAAAGAAAATAAAATTAGTAAAATTAGAGCCGAAAAAGGATGCAAAGACAGGACGCATGAATATGGTCGAAATTCCGGACAGTGAATTTGAGATTCCGGCAGATTACTGTCTGATCGCTGCAGGCTTTTTAGGACCGGAGGAGTATATTGTCAAGGAATTTGGCGTCAAGACAAATGAGCGGACAAATGTAGCGACAGAGTCCGGAAAATACCAGACCTCAGAAGAAAAGGTCTTTACGGCAGGCGATATGCACAGAGGCCAGTCCTTAGTCGTATGGGGAATTAATGAAGGAAGGCATGTGGCAAGGGAGGTCGATGAAAAGCTGATGGGGTATAGTAATTTGGCGTAGAGGAGATTATTTAGAATAGAAAAAAGAAAAAGAAGCTCTTTTGTAAACTTGTTTATAAAAATGATCTGCCTCTTGATACTTAGCTGGCTTTTAATTATAATGTTTCTATAAAGAGTGACCGCCCACAAGGTGGGTTTAGATCCCATTGGATGTATTTTACCCTATCCGACTTCGGCTAAAAGTACAAGGATAGGGTTGTTTTTATTCTCAAAAGTTTAATCTCTGAAATCAAGTCGTGGGCGTTAGCACTTGAAGAAGGGAGAGGATTTTAGTATAATAATAGAGTGTTGGGAGAGTTTATCCCCTAAATTGAGGTGAAAAGATGGAAGATAAACAATCATTAT
>CADBMH010000161.1 GCA_902795705.1 uncultured Lachnospiraceae bacterium
AGCATCAGCACCTTTGACAGCAGGGAAGGCTTTTATCATGGCTTTTTCCTCTCGCTTTTATACGGAGTGCCGAGGTATTCCGTGAAATCGAACAGAGAAGAAGGGAACGGCCGCCCGGATATCGTGCTGTACCCGAACCGCCCGAAGGACAAGGCAATCATTTTTGAAGTAAAGGTACGGAAGAAGTTCAATGAGATGGAGGACGGACTTTTAGAAGCATACCGGCAGATCCGGGATCAGAAGTACGAAGAGGGTGTTTTAGATGACGGCTATATCGGCTCCGTCTCTTATGGGATCTGCTTCTGTAAGAAGGCATGCATCGTGGGGAGACTGCCTGAATAGGTGGAAACAGGACAGGTGCATGATGGATGACGGGAGGATCGTAGTGTGTCAAAAGAAGTCGGAACCTTACAATCAAGGAGAGGTGAAGGAGTGATGGAATCGCTAGTCAGTGTGATCATACCGGTGTATAATGTTGCACCTTATCTCAATGAAGCATTGGATAGTGTGGTCAGGCAGACATATAAATTTTTGGAGATTCTGATTATTGATGATGGCTCTTCGGATGGAAGCGGTACTATTTGCGATGAATATAAAAAGGATTCGCGGGTTACCGTGATTCATCAGAAAAACCGCGGGCTAAGCAATGCAAGGAATGTCGGACTTGACCGGATGACCGGGGAGTTTGTATGTTTCCTTGATCCGGATGATGCATACGAACCTTCGTTTATAGAAGAATTGCTTGCGGTTACGATTACAAGGCAGTCGGATATCACAGTATGCAATTATACGATTAACCATACGATTGCTAAAATGTCAGATAATATAAAAGGAAGAAACCGAAGGTGTACTGCATTACCGATGCTGAAAGAGGGAGAGTACGGCAGAGTTGAAGCACTCCGTGCTCTTGTTGATGGAAGGATTAATTTTTCGGTGTGGAACAAGCTTTATAAACGGACTCTCTGGAGCAAGTTTCGTTTTCCTGATGGTCATAACTATGAAGACGTGGATATTACTTTTCGTATTTTTGATATCTGCACATCCATCTATGTGACAGACCGGTCTTTGTACTTACATAGAAAACGACCCGGAAGCATAACGCATACTCATACGGAGAAAAACTTTGATGATCAGAAACTGGCACATTACCAAATTGAACAGTATATCGAAGCACACATTCCTGAAATTTTCAGCGAGGCACAGTTGGAGAGAATCCGTCTGGCTCAGTTAAACAGCATGATGGTTCGATTTGCGGTCAACGAAGGCGGTGCGGGATATGAAAGGAAACTGGAAAGTGAAATCCTTGAAGTTGCAAAGAAAATTGAATGTTGGCAGTTTAGATCAAAGATGGCTTTCCATATGCTCCGTTTCTGTCCGTGGCTTTTGAAAATTTCCTATCCGGTCTATCATGTAATCAGGTTGTTTGTATGGAGGGTTACAGGAAAGTGATAGGAATTAAGAACAGGGCAATACTTGAAAACATTTCAGCAAATCTTTTTATCAGGCTGATAACCTATGCATTCTCGTTTCTGACAGTGTTTTACTCAGCCAGAGTTCTTCAACCGGAAGCATATGGAAAGATGGCATTTGTCTCGTCTTTTACTGGTTATTTTATCATGTTAGCCAATCTCGGGATGCCCATCTACGCAATGCGTCTGTGTGCAGAGATGAAAGATGACAGAAAAGAACTAAGCCGGGTGACAAATGAACTTTGGAGCATAGGTGTCATTCTTTCGGTTCTCAGCCTTACTGTTTTTCTTGTCATGGTGGTCGCAATTCCCGGATTGCGGGAAGACAGGCTTCTTTTTTTCATATATGGAAGCGGGGTAGTATTTCAGTTATTTGGTTTTGAATGGCTGTTTAAAGGACTTGAGCGGTTTAAGTTCCTTGCATTTTGTCAGATGGTATCAAAAGCGGTTTCTTTTCTGTGTATGTTGTTGTTTATCCGTTCGGGAGAACAGCTTCCATTGTATGCAATGCTTTCTGTGGCAGCTGCATATGGGAGCAATGTGATTTGCTTTTTCGCTGTAAGAAAGCATGTAGACCTGTCCCTCAGAATTCGCTTCAACAAGATTCATCTAAAACCACTCTTCATTTTCTTTCTGATGTCCTGTGCGGTATCCGTATACAGCAGTCTTGATCTTACGATGATGGGATTTATGAAGATGGGACCGGATATGGGGCTGTACTCAGTTGCGGCCAGGGGAAAAGATGTGCTCACATTGCTTGGCGGCATTGTATGGATGTCAATACTTCCGCGTGCAACGCAGCTGTGGAAGGAGGGAAAGAAAGACAGTTTTGAGGCGCTTGCCAGAAAATCACTGACGGTGGTAGCGTTCATCCAGTTTCTTGTCACGCTTATCTGCTTTATCTTTGCCCGGGAAATAGTGGTTATCATAGGGGGAGAAGCTTACGGCGAAGCCGCACCGGCATTTCGGATTCTTCTGCTTTCCCTGATACCTATTGGTATCAGTAATATTCTGGGCGGGCAGGTGCTTATTCCGGCAGGAGGCGAGAGGTATCTGCTATATGCGGAGATTACCGGCGCGCTAATCAATTTCAGTACAAATTTGTTTATCATCCCATTGTTTTCTATAGAAGGAGCGGCGGCTACAACCGTGATATCTGAGATTGTGGTTACTCTTATCTGCTTATATTTTGTGAAGAGAAAATTGCAGATGGATTTTGGTTTTTCACTGATCCGCAAGGTGGTTTTGTGGACGGCAGGAATCATAAAAAGAGACTTTATTTGCCTGAATGGTCGGATACAAAAGGGAAAGCTTCCGTATTACTGCCCGTGTTGTGGTACATATCTGAAAAAATATGTTGATGGCGGCTACAGAAATATGCCGGACAGGGTAGATACTCTGCGGTATGCGTACATTGAGCAGGATGTTTTGTGTCCTGTCTGCCGGGCGATGCCGCGTCACCGGATTTTGGCATATTGGTGCGATGGAAAAAGGGAAGAATTAAGTAAATCAAAGATTCTCTATTTTGCACCGGAATACAGTATGTCACGATGGATGAAAAGAAATGGAATTATTTGTACGACTGCTGACCTTAGTGCTGATGCTGATTTGAGGATTGATATACAGGACACGGGAATCACGGAAGGTTCCTATGATGTTGTTGTCTGTAATCATGTTCTGGAACATGTGGATGATTTCAGGAAAGCATTGAAAGAGATTCATCGTATTTTGCGACCGGGCGGGAGCTTTATTTGCTCATTTCCAATGGATCCGATGATAGAATTTTTGGATGAAGATCCGCATATTCAGACTGATGAGGAGAGAAGAAGGCGTTTTGGCCAGACTGACCACAAACGGGTATTCGGCATGAAGGCAGATCGATTCTTATCTGAAGCCGGTTTCACGGTGGAAAAGATAAAGGGGGAGGCGTGCTCTGACATAATTCTTCCTGTGATTGGACCGGCAGATTATGACATGAATATTCTGTTTCACTGTAAAAAAAATAAAAGATGTGGTTCTAACAATGTGTGAATTACAACGGATTTAACGGCCGGACAGGTTATACCCAGAGTCCCCAGAGAGGATAATTCTCAAATCGTTTCTCCTTTCGGTAAGGAGACATTGAGAGTCTCATACCATATAGTTCAGGAGATTTTTCCAAGGCAGTTTTTAAACTTTTGGCTTTAAGGTTTTCGTTTGCCTTGACCTCAACCGGAATCAGTGTGCCTTCATCATATAGGATGAAATCGATTTCCATTTGAGAGTTTTCTTTTGAATAATAATACACAGATGCGTCTTTTATACTGTGAAACTGCATTGCAACGAATTCTTCGGTAAATGCCCCTTTGTATTCCGAGAATACATTATTTCCGACAAGTATTTTGTCCGGTGGTGTTTGTGAGAGTGCTCCGTATAGGCCGCAATCGTTCATAAAGAGTTTAAATGCGCTCACATCTTCATAGAATTTCGGAGGCTCTGGCTCCACCTCTTAATGCGCTGTAAATAAACTTGCGGTTTTCTTTGGCTAACTGAGATGGAATGGAGTTCCAGAACATATTTATACGCGGAATCTGGTTTGTCGGGGCATGCTTTGAAATATCGCCAATGTAATCATTTAAGATTTCTTGTTGTACCTCTCTGGTTTTGTTCAGATCGCCGGTTTTCAGATAAATATCCACAACCGCAGGCATACCTCCTGTAAAGTAGTACATAATCCTCAAAAAGCCCCTGTAAATTGGGGTTGTTGTCACAGTTTATATAAACACAGTTTTTGTATTCCTTCCTGCCGAACTGTTGAAGAAGCCATGTTTTTCCAACCTGTCTGGCTCCTTCGAGTATCAAAGGTTTTCTGTCCGGCGATTCTTTCCATTTTTTTAGTCTTTGATAAAGTAGTCTCTCCATCTGCATACCTCGCATATATGAAAATAATGGTGTTTCCAGGGTTTCTAATGTGATTGTTACATTTTTATGAAGGAAAATTTCAATCATTGCATTTCGTCACAGTTTCCGCCTTTTCGTCACAGGATTCTTGAAAAGAAGAATTTTTTTGATACAATGCAGGAAAAAGAAGAAAATTCGGTTGGAAACAGCCCATTTTCGGCTTTTTTGAAGACTATAAAAAATAATAACAGTGAATGATGTTAGGAGGAATCGCAATGGAACGAAAACGGAGGTTAAGGAGCATTCTGGCGTTTATGCTGACTTTCGCAGTGGTGCTTGGGATGGTGCCACTGCCGGGGATGACGAAGGAGGCAC
>CADBMH010000162.1 GCA_902795705.1 uncultured Lachnospiraceae bacterium
AAGAAGTACCAAATGCGGGGCGTTTTAGGTATCGGCTGGACGCCCTGTCATTTTTGGCCCCGCACTTGGAACTTCTCTAATTTATTAACAAAGCTTTCCGCTGCACTCCTATCTTTGGTATGGTCTAAATTTTCCTTTAAAGCATTATATAACGAACAATCATTTTTATCCGCATATTCCGTCAGAAAAGCAATCGTTTGTTTCCCTATTTGCCTTTTTGGTTCATTTACTATTCTTTGAAACGATAAATCATCCTGATAAATGATCATTCTCAAATATGCAAGCACATCTTTTATTTCCTTGCGTTTATAAAACTCAATTCCGCTAAATAAAATATATGGGATTTTTTCATTTAAAAACACTTCTTCTATACTCCTTGAAACGAAATGGGATCTATATAATATTGCAATATCACTGTAATTTATACCCATCTCTATTAGTTTTCTAATTTTATTTACAATCCATAATGCTTCATCCTTTGTTGTTTTTGAGTGACAATATACTGGCATGATACCTGATTCTCTCATGGAAGTTATGGGATTAGGAAAACCCACAGTGTTCTTGCTTATCAATGAATTAGCAGCGTTAATCACTTCCGGAGCAGAACGATAATTCTTATAAAGCCTGAGAGTGTTCGTATTATTGTGCTTTTTATCAAAATTCAGAATATACTTAATATTCGATCCTCTCCATGTATAAATGGTTTGGTTAGGATCGCCAACAATAAACAAATTTTTATGATACCCACTTAGGATATCTGCCAACCACCAATCCCAAGGATTAACGTCTTGATATTCATCCACCATCACATACATCATTTTTTCTTGCCATTTTTTGCGTTTTTCAGCATTTATTGCTAAAATGTAAAGTGACATAAAGATTAAATCGTCATAATCTAATCCATAATTTTTTCTCTGCTCATATAAATATCCAAAATAAATTTTTTCTTTAATATCTAATTCATTTTCGTATTTTTCTTTCAATTTTCTATTATCTAAATTCATTATATAAGAAGGTATATAATCAAATTTATTAGAATACTTCTGCACACTTATATATTTTCTTATGTTTTTAAATGTATATACCCTTCTGTTTATATTGTTGGTTTCATAAATAGTCTTTAGTATCTGCTCTGTATCCTCTGTGTCCATAACAACGAAATTACTTGGATATTTGATTACGTGTATATCTTCTCTTAATATATTTACACCCATTCCATGAAAGGTACAGACATATCCGCAGTCCAAATCTCCTATCATTCTTTTAATCCGATTTTTCATTTCATTTGCAGCCTTGTTTGTAAAAGTAGCACATAAAATATATGCTTACTAACATCTTATCATGCGGATAATAAAAAATAAGGAAAAATATTGTGTGTTTCACACCTACATCTCAAAATTCTATTACCGAACAAGAATTTTTTTACCTCTAAAAATTCCCCGAAGCCCTTATAAATAGGGCATTTCCGGCAATTTCACTGATTTTTTCCACTTTTTCACCAAAAAGTCCCGCAACCCCCATAAATAAAGGCTTTCCAGACTTTTTATCCCAAAATCATCGAACTCAACAATGAACTACACCTGTAGAATAAATATCAGAAGATTTTGTCTTATTTTTTCCATCCATTCCCATACCCTTTATATCCCTTATTTATAGCACTTTCACAACACCTCCTACCACCCCAAACAATTTCCATTCTATCGAAGAAACATCCAAAATGCTGAATATAATTCATCTGAATTCGCAGTTCATCTCCATCTATTTCCATATAATCCCTGCTGATTTACTATGAATTATATTCTTTTTATCCATCCTCACCCCCCTATTCGTCATTTGCATTTTTTATCCTATTTTACGAAGCACTATCAACGCACCATTATATTCTACCCTTGTAGTAAACATCTTCCAAAATTCATAGTTGACATTTTCCATCAAACATCATATAATCAAAGAAAGGGTAACGTCCACAAGATGTGGTTAGCTCCCCTAGTGTTGAGAATATTTCAGCCCAACCTAGAGCCGCCAAGTTCATAGGTTAGGCTGATTTTTATTTGCGCTTGTTTATCCTATCGTCAATATAGGCAAGCAGTGCAATCAAACAAGTATCATTCAGAATTAACAATGTTAAAACTTCATATGTACTCATAGCACCACCTCCCTTCTGATACTACTAAAGGGAGATTAACCACACCTTGAACACGATTACCCCATAACCATTATACTAAATTTTCCATCAGATTACAAGCAGAATGCAGGAACATTCGTTTGTTTTTCTTGCATTTCTCCGCATTTTACCCTTGAACTTCTCCATCAAACTATGCTATTATATATTCGGGAGGTATAAATATATGTTCATAGTAGATAAAATCTTAGACTTTCTGATCGCCAGGAAGAAAAAACAGATTGAAAAATTGAAACAAGAGATAATACACGATAACTGGCACTTACAGATGTTAAAAGATAAACACAAAGATATATTACATAGCCAAAAGTAAAACAAAAAACTCTACATATTTTCCATAAATCCCATTGAACATCCGTTCTTTGCGTGATATAATGGTTTTATAATCGAAAAGAAAGCAGGATGTGATTTTCTAATTGTTGCCCTCTAGTCTTACATAGGAGGGAGTGATGCCAGTGACCACGAATGATGTTTTGACTTTATTACTATTGGTATTCACCGTGTTATCGTACTTAGATAATCATAACAAAAAGAAATAGCATCCTCTACCCTCGCAAAGTTTAGGATGCTATTTATGATTCTACACTGAGGGCAACATCAGAAAATCTCTGATTGCCTTTCTGAGTAGATTATAACATAGGGTGCTTGTCATTTCAAGTACCCTATGTTAATTTTATTCTACTTTATTAAATCAAAAGTACATCAGACATGGCATCCACATACTTTTTCCATCAAACGATCCAAAGAACCAGACTCTATAGTTAATGGGATATATAATCATTACCAGCCACCTAAACACACGCTTCATCATCCCAAATACATCTAATCACATACTCCATCTGGTGCATCACTACTTTTAATTCATATTTCAATTTATTAAATCGAAGCATTATAAACCGTAATAATTTTCATTTTTAAAAATATTCTGCTTTATTAAACCGAGTTATGAGTTTTCATTTGCTTTCTTTTGATTATTTAGTCTAGTTTCAACTGATTGATGTGCTATTTTTTGACGTTCTTCTTTCGTTTTTCCGTCAGGTTTCCTTTTGGGTTTAAATAAATCTTCTAAATCATACTCAATAGGATACTTGCAATCTATATCTTTATCAATAAAAGCAAGTTTAAATCCTGTTTTTAAACCAATTTCAACTAAATCTTTTGACGAAAAAGTATCTCTTTTAATTTTATTTCCAAAATTTTGTTCGGTAATATTAATACTTTTCGCTAATTGCTTTTTACTCATATTCATATCTTCCAAGATTTTTAAAATAGTTTCGGATGCTGACACCATATATACCTCACTTTCTCCATATCTTAATAGATATAGTATAACACCTGTTGATTCAATATAAAAGATAAAAAATTATTTTTCTTTTGATTTATTCAATTATTTCCATATAATCCA
>CADBMH010000163.1 GCA_902795705.1 uncultured Lachnospiraceae bacterium
ACGGATTTTTTCAGCCTCATCCTCATAGACCGCTGCTCCGTTTCCGATAATCTTCTCCGTAATGAACCTTGTCATCTCATCAACAGGCGCTAACTGTTTCTTCAAAAGAATCGTCACAAACGCCACACCAATCCCTATAAAAAGCACACCCAGAATGCACGGCAGTACAAGTGCCTTTACCACTCTTGATACCACGCTCGCCTTCGTAAGCGTAACCGACAGGATCCAATCCGTTGCTTCCACAGAGGATGTCGCCAAAAATTTTTCTTTCCCGTCATAATCTTTAAATTTTGTCACTTTCTCCGAAGTCAGATTGATATTTTTCGTAACAGATGAAATATTCGTGCTGTTCTCCTCTGTAATCAGATACGCTTCATTCGGATGCGTCACGATCATACCATCCTTTGTTGTTAAAAATGCTGTGACATCTCCACCTGCTAAAGCATTGATCTTTTCTAAAATCGTATCAATCTTGATATCAAATAAGATCGCGCACTGGTGCCCCTCAATCTTGATTGGTGTAGAGACAGACACAACTACCCCTCCGCTCAAAGCATCAATATACGGATCCGTATAAGCACACTGCCCTTCTCCTGCCTCAAGTGCCGCCTTATACCATATACGCTCTGTAGGATCGATAGGAACCTCATAGCCTGTGCTTGTCCATGCAGCTCCACTGATTTCTTTCCCTACCTCTGTATTAAAATGAGTAAAATCATGATCATAGCAAATATAATATTCCATTGCCATATCATTGTTTTTAATATTATCCTTCAATACCTCGACAATTTTTTCCTGATGATCATAACTCATTTTTGAAATCTGACCTGCCAGAGTAAGCATGATATCCTTCTGACGCAACAGCCAGGAATCTATATACTCCGCATTATCCTCGGATTTTATTTTCAGTTGTTCTTCGGAGCTTGTTACAATGTAATTCTTATATGAAATACTGATGGAAAAAATCGCCATAAAAATTGCCAGCACCGTAAATAGTATAACGGAAACCTGAACCTTTCCCCGTATGCTCCCCAAAAACTTTTTCTGATACATTTTTTTATCCCCCTTTTGGTTTCGTTCATCATTTCTTCTTTTTCCAACATTGTATCAAAAAAATTCTTCTTTTCAAGAATCCTGTGACGAAAAGACAGAAACTGTGACGAAATGCCATAGACATCTTTCGGTTTTTACATTATCATTATGTTGAAATTTTGTATCCGAAAGGAGTTTTTGACATGAATATCGCCATCGTGGATGATATCGCAGCAGAAAGAGAAACCGTAAGATCCCTACTTTTGGAATATGCTGCCAAAAACAGTCTGGAGGTCTCTTTTGATGAATTCTCAAGCGGAGAGAATTTTCTCGCAGAATATGAACCGTTTACCTATACAATAATATTTCTTGACATTTTCATGGAAGGGATGACAGGCATAGATACCGGAAACAGAATACGGGAAACAGACACCGACACACCCGTCATCTTCCTTACCACCAGCATGGAGCATATGGGAAATGCCTTTTCCATCCATGCCTTTGACTATATCGCAAAACCGGCAGAAAAGAGGAAGCTGTTCAAATGTATGGATGACCTGTTAAGGACAAAAACTATCCTGTATTCCGAAACACTGGATTTTACGCACGACCGGACAGACCACCGTCTTCCTTTCCCCGACATCGTATCCGTCCACACTGCGGAATCAAATTACCTGAATATCACGGACAAGAACGGGGCTGTATTCCATATACGCATGACTTTCTCTGCCATATGTGACCGTCTGGCTCCGGACAGCCGTTTCCTCTCCATTAACCGGGGAATACTCATTAACATGGACTATATCGTCCGGTTCGAAGGCGGAGTCTGTGTGCTGAAAAACGGGCGGAAATATCCGGTTTTTACGAAGAAACAGAAGGAGACCGAAGAGAAATGGCAGAACTATATTTTCAGCCGCATCCGAAGCGGACAAAAGGAAAGGGGAAGAAAAAATGGACATCACTGAATTTTTTGAGGCTCTGCTCTCTTATCTGGCATCCATTCCCGCTGCCGCCCTGTGTTTTTTTCCGATGAAGAACCAGTTGAAATCCAAACCGGGAAAGAT
>CADBMH010000164.1 GCA_902795705.1 uncultured Lachnospiraceae bacterium
GAATCCGCAGAGCTTTTCGGTGATCAGCGGCCTAGCCGATGAGAAACAGGCAGAGGAAGCACTTTCAAAGGTATATGAACAGTTAAATACAGAGTATGGCGCTATCCTCATGGATCCGCCATATCATGCACATGCATTTGACGGTGCTCTGGCGGTTATTTATAATCCGGGCACGAAAGAAAATGCAGGCATATTTTCCCAGTCACAGGGCTGGATCATTTTAGCGGAGGCTTTGATGGGGCATGGAGACAGGGCGTTTACTTATTTTAAGGAAAATGCACCGTCTATGCAGAATGACAGGGCGCAGATCAGACAGTTAGAGCCGTACTGCTACGGACAATTTACGGAAGGAAAGGCATCGCCGCATTTCGGACGGTCGCATGTTCACTGGCTGACTGGTACGGCATCAACTGTGATGGTGGGATGTGTAGAGGGAATTCTGGGAATGCGTCCGACGATAGACGGACTTAGGATTGCACCGTCCATTCCAAGTGAGTGGGAGGAATTTGAAATCGATAAGGAGTTCCGGGGAAAACACCTGCATATTGTGGTGAAGAATCCGGGACATAAGGAGTCCGGTTTCAAAAAGCTGATATTAAACGGAAACGACATCCACGATGATTATATAAATGAAACTCTTCTTTCTTCACGCAATGAAATAGAACTTTGGATGTCGTGAAAACCTACCTTTTGGGAACTCCCCTGGCCGGAAGTTTATTTTCCGTCCTGAGGGGTTCCGTTTTTTTCTGTGATATTTCGGATATTTGTTGTGAAGCTTTCCGAACCAGTATCTACCTTCCAGTGTGTCCGGTAAAACTTTTCGCGGAAGGATTTCGGAGTGATCCCCGTGCTGTTTTTGAATACCTGTATAAAGTGGCTCTGTGAGGAAAAGGAAAGCCGGTTCGCGATTTCCACGAGGGAAAGATCACTGTGGCGCAAAAGATTTTTTGCCCGCTCGATCTTCTGCTGTCTGATATAATCGGATACGGAAACGCCGACCTCCTTTTTGAATAAACGGGAAAGGTATCCTTCCGAAAGCTCTAAATGCTCTGCAATTTCCACAATCGTAATCCGTTCGTTGATATAGGTATAGATATAATTCAGTGCTTCATTGACCGGTTTGGAAACGGAAAAGTTATTTTTGATCATATGCATCTTTTTTGTAAAATCAAGAACCGCATGGTCATGAAGCTCAATGACACCTGTTGTCGTGGAGATTCCGTCTAACTGCTGGATATAAAAATCCGACAGGCGGAAGGCGTATTCTGTCTGCATACCGGCTTCGATACAGAAACGCGTGGTGAGTGCAAGTGTGACGAGCAGATGATATTTTAGATTGGTGACAGGATCTTTGGAAAGAATCCCCATGCCCTCATCCTCTGCTTGAAAATGCTTTTCTGCACAGTTTTGTTCGATGCTTTCAATATCACCGTTTGCAATCGCAAGATAAAAGGAAAATTCTTCATTTGGATTGCGGTGGATCTCGCCGCTGTCGGAAAGATCGGATTCGGTATTTGTCCACATATTTGACAGGTTGGAAAGATAAGCGGCAGACTCGCTTCTGGAAAGAGGTATCATGGTTTTTCACTCCTTTTTTGCAACAGTGTTGTTCGTATTTTATTAGAGAAAATTATATCACTTTTGGGGGGATTATACAAATAAGGATATTGATTGCCGGGAAGTAAAAGACAGGCCGGGGAACATAATTTACATAGGCACGCGTTGTTGCCTAAAAAACAAAGTTTTGAATGTTTGAAAAAAGAGGAGAGTTACGATCAAGAACTGCTTGTATTGAACAGGCAAAGCGTTTATAATGGGATTATAGTTCGGGGGGAGTTTTTTGCGAAAAAGAATGGGAGTAAGGGGGAGATGGAATGAAAAATAATATCAGAGAATCTTTCATGGAGCAGATGGTAGGCGGGGCGTTTATATACCGGGCAGATGAGGGGCATGAGATTCTTTATGCAAATCAGAATCTGGTGGAGTTATTTGAGTGTGAAACATATGAGGAGTTTTTGGAGTTTGTAGGGGGAAGCTTTGACGGGATGGTGAACGATACATCAAGCGCCCTCATCATGGAGGAGATCGATCAGCAGCTTTTTGAGGCGCAGAATGGTTCCGGCTATGTCTTTTATAATGTCAGGACGAAAAAGGGAAATAAAAGGCGTCTGGTCAATCATTGGACACTTGTAAAGGACGAAGAAGGGGA
>CADBMH010000165.1 GCA_902795705.1 uncultured Lachnospiraceae bacterium
AGTGACAATCAAACTTGTTTGAATTGTCATTTTGCGAGTGCCACATGGAGCTGCCAGGCGACATGATAAAATGAAACCGCAAAGGGGAGAGAAAGGTTTGGTAATACCGGGGAGGAAATTTCTATGGTAACAACACTTTATTTTTCAATGTTTGCCGTGTCGATACTTTTGACCGTAATTTATGCATTTATCTGGCACAGACATTTTGATGTGAATATTACGATTATTTATATTATCATTTCGGTTACGAATCTGGGGTATTGGTTTAAAAATACAGCTCCTGATCTGCCACAGGCAATTATGGCGAATAAGATCATCTATATCGGAGGCTGCTTTCTGCCTTATTTCATTTTGATGTGCGTGTTGAATCTCTGTAATATCAGGGTGAGCAGGCTGGTGAAAACGATTCCTCTTTTGCTTAGTGTTTTTGTGTATTTTTCGGTGCTCAGTGCCGGATATTTTCCGTGGTTCTATAAGGAAACGGTATATCTTAAAGAAAATGAAGTGGTTCATCTGCAGTCTGCATACGGTTCGATGCATACGGTTCATTATATTGTTCTGGCTGTGTATCTGGCTGCTGGGATTTTTGCGATCATCTACAGCTATTTTAAGAAAAAGCAGGTTTCGCATACGATTTTATTTTTTCTGTTCTGTCCGGAGGTGATTGCCGTAGTGGGATATCTGGGAAACCGCCTGCTTCGATTTGATTTTGAAATCATGCCGATGACCTATGTTCTGGCGGAAATCGTATACCTTTTGATTGTACATAGAATGGAGTTATATGATGTTAGTGACACGGTGATTGATTCCATGGTGCAGTCCGGTGATACCGGGTTCCTTTCGGTTGATTTCAAATACCATTATCTGGGGAGCAATAAAACTGCCAGAAGAATTCTGCCGGAGTTAGCTGTCCTGAATGTTGATCAGTGTATAGACGGTATGGAGGAATTTGAAGGGACAATTCTTGGATGGATCAAACGTTTTGAAAAGGATCATTCCCTGACGGATAATCTGTACACGAAGAAGGACACAACAGAAGAAAAAGAGGAAGAAATCTATCAGGTGACAGTGAATTATCTGTATGACGGCAGAAGAAAAAGGGGATATCAGCTGTATTTTACTGATGATACGAAAAATCAGAAATATATTGCTCTTATGAACGGCTATAATGCGGAATTGGAAGAGGAGGTTGCAGAGAAAACCCGTCATATTGTAGATATGCATGATAATCTGATCCTTGGCATGGCAACGATGGTGGAAAGTCGTGACAATTCCACCGGCGGTCATATCCGGCGTACTAGTGAGGTGGTGCGGCTTTTGATCGAGGAGATAAAAAAGGATAATGTACTGGAGCTTTCAGAGGAGTTCTGCAGGGATATTATCAAGGCAGCACCAATGCATGATATCGGGAAAATAGCGGTCGATGATGTAGTGCTCAGAAAGCCGGGACGTTTCACGGATGAAGAGTTTGAGAAGATGAAGGCGCATGCTGCAGAGGGAGCAAGGATCGTTCATGAGATTTTGAAGGAAACGGATGATGAACACTTTAAGGTGATTGCGGAAAATGTAGCGCATTATCACCATGAGCGGTGGGACGGTTCGGGTTATCCGAGTGGCCTGAAGGGAGATGAAATCCCGCTGGAGGCAAGGATTATGGCGGTTGCTGATGTATACGATGCACTTGTCAGCAAGCGTGTCTATAAAGAAAGTATGTCCTTTGAAAAGGCAGATGCGATCATTATGGAGGGGATGGGCAGGCATTTTGACAAGCAGCTGGAGCCGTATTATATCAGTGCAAAGCCAAAGCTGGAGGAATATTATTCCGGTTAAAACTTTTTTGTTCCTCGAAAATTTTCTAAAAAAATGGTTGAGTGTGGTGAAAACCACATACAAATGAAACAGATTGAGATAATATAAGTGAGAAAGAAAAAATCAAAGTAAAATCAACCGGATGGAAAGGAGAGGAAGGATATGGCAGAAGTAAACAGCAGAAAGGCAGCGATCATCGGATGTGGATTTGTAGGTTCAGCCTCCGCATTTGCTCTTATGGAGAGCGGATTATTTTCTGAAATGGTTTTAATTGATGCGGCAGGGGAAAAGGCAGAAGGAGAGGCTTTGGATATCAGCCACGGACTTCCTTTTGCAAAGCCGATGCAGATTTATGCGGGAGACTATGAAGATATTTCAGATGCGTCCATTATCGTAGTGACCGCAGGAGCAGGGCAGAAGCCGGGTGAGACAAGACTTGATCTGGTAAAGAAAAATGTGGGGATTTTTAAGTCCATTATACCGCAGATTGCGGCACATAATCAGGACGGGATATTACTGGTGGTGGCAAATCCTGTGGATATTTTGACCTATACGGCTCAGAGACTGAGTGGCTTTCCGGAGAACCGGGTGTTTGGCTCCGGAACGGTTTTGGATACGGCGAGATTAAAATATCTTCTGGGAGAGCATCTGGCAGTGGACAGCCGTTCTGTACATGCGTTCATCATCGGTGAGCATGGGGACAGTGAAATTGCGGCATGGAGCAGTGCGAATGTCTCAGGGATTCCGTTAAATAACTTCTGTGAGATGAGAGGTCATTTTAACCATGAGGAGGCAATGCATGAGATCGCCGAAAGTGTGAAAAACAGTGCATATGAGATTATTGAAAAGAAGGGCGCGACGTATTATGGTATCGCAATGTCTGTGAAGAGGATTTGTGAGGCAATCGTCCGGGATGAAAAATCCATCTTGCCCGTTTCCAGTATACAGCATGATAATCACGGTATATCCGGTGTGGCTCTCAGTATGCCGGCAATCGTCGGAGAACAGGGAGTCGAGGGGACGGTTCCGATTGAACTGAGTGAGGAAGAGGAGGCGGATTTAAGGAAGTCTGCCGAAACTTTAAAATGCGTGATCGATGATGTCCTTTGATATGGACAGAGTGGATTGACGGATGAAAAGGTTGAAAAATGTGCTGTCGGTTTTTAAGGAACAGAATTTCCAGGGAAAATTTTTTCGGGAAATTCTTTTCCTTGAAACACCACAGCACTTTTTTTATAGATTTTTTTGAATCTATGATCAGATTTTGTGCTTGATTAAAAATAGTTTGAACCGTTTTCTGTTTTATGAAAATATTATAGTGAGGGGAATCAGAAAAGCGCTTTTGGGAGAGAACGGGAGGAGGAACATGAAGCAGGAGAAGATAGAATATTATATCAGAACATACGGAAAGGATATTTATTCCTTCTGTATGTATCTGACAAAAAATAAGCAGGATGCAGACGATCTTTATCAGGATACTTTTCTGCGGGCAATCGAAAAAGGAGACATCCATGAGAATGAGAATCCGAAATCTTATCTGATTTCGATTGCCGTACATCTGTGGAACAACAAAATGCGAAAATTTCTCTGGCGGAAAAAGAAGGTGAATGTTGTGGAGTCTTTTGAAGAGGAGGACTTAGAGCAGATTGCAGATGAATCGGTACAGACAGAAGAACAGGTGCTAAAGAAAGAGGAGTCAGGGGAAATCAGGAGACAGGTTGCGCTGCTGCCCGAAAAAATGCGGCTGGTGATTTTGATGTATTACATGGAGGAACTTTCTGTTGAGGAGATCGCGGGGATTCTTCATGTGCCGAAAGGAACCGTAAAGAGCAGACTGTATCATGCAAGAGCGAAATTAAAAGAGGAAATGGAGGGACAGTTCTATGAAAGAGTTGTATAGAGAGGAAATGATGAAAGAGGCATTAAGACCGAACAGGAGTGCGGACGAAGCATTGAATCAGAAAATCATAGCCTATGAAAAAGAGAAGGAGGAAAAGGGAGCTTTTTACCGCAGGAGAATGATGCAGAGCGGTATGAGAAGGTTTGCCATGGCGGCGGCAGCTTTTTGTGCGGTGTTGCTTTTGGGAAGCGGCGTGTATGCGGCGACACAGTATTTCGGGCTGGAGTTTTTTGCTTCAAGGATGGATGAGGCGGGACTTTCCGGAGATGTAAAGAAGATGATCGAGGAAAAGCCGGAGGTGACCGTTAAAAAGTCGAAATACAGCAAGGGGATTTTAAATTATGAGGTTTCCGAAGTGCTATGTGACAGCCGTTATCTGGTAACGACAGTGGATGTTTCCGTGAAGGAACCGGACAAATATTTTGTATTTTCAGGAACGGTTGATATTGATGAGCCGATGGAGTTGCTTGATATCGGGATAAAAAGTAAGGAGACGATCGGAACCTATTGCAAAAAGCACGGACTGAGACCGGTTCAGGCACATCTTGAGTTTGATAAAAAAACGAAAAAGCTTTTGGAAAGCTCGTTTGGTGACGCGAAACAGGCAGATTCCGGCAGGGTGACATGCATGTTCGGAGCAAGAAGACTGACAAAGGATAAGGAATTTATCATGGGACTGGAGCCGGGCGTCATTCTCTATGATGGTGAGGAATATGTGACGCACTATGTAGATGATATTCAGCAGGTGCATGTGAAGGATAAAAGTGAAGAAAAAACTTCATTTTATCAGGTGGAGTCATCAGAAACCTATCAGACAGCGAAGGGGAAACGGATTCAGATTGAGAAGGTAGAACTGAAGTCAACAGAGGTAGGAAGCTATCTTGAGGTGGAATACACTCTGGATAAAAAGATTTCAGAGGATGACGGTGACGGATATGTAATTTTGGAAGCGTGTGATGAAAACGGAAAGGTATTTGAATTTAATAGTCTGACAGCTGAGGGCTCCTGTAGATGGCTTGGTCAAAACCGTTATTTGTCGCAGGAAAATTATCAGAATATCGGCTCACCGAAAGTTCTTCATCTTTTAGTGGACGGAGGAAAGGAAAAAAGGGTAATTACATTAAAGAGAGTGGATTCCTGAGAGACTAAAAGTCCGGTTTGCATTTTTTTTAAAACTGTGCTATGATGATTCTGTTATGCGAAAGAAAGGAGGCAGGAAACATGGCAAATGTAACCTTGGATGATGCGACTTTATATTACCAGTGGATGATCAATAATAATTCCACCAGTACGATGTTAAATGCCCTGTCAGGGACAGATACTTCTTCTGACAGCTTTCTTTCAAGTGTGACTGGTGTAAATTCTATAGGCTCCTTACTCGGAACCTCCGGACTTACGGGAACCGGAGCGACAGATTCGATCAGTGATTTTGCAAGTATATTAAAATCCTATATGACACAGAACGATACGACTGCTGCAACAGAGGCGGCGACGATGGCGGATAAGCTGTCAGGTGTTTTAGAGGAAGCGGCAAAGACGGAGGATACTTCATCACTGACTTATAAAACCGTACAGGAGATTTACGATTATTTTAAAGAGCAGACCTCTGCCCGTGCAAATGAGCTTTTAGGGAATACGACACTGACTGCGGCATCGGAGACGAACGACAGCGCGGCATCAAAAAGCAATTCGACGGGGCTTGATCTGGATGCGATCGACTATGATGAGATGGATCAGATGGCGATCCGTGGCGAGGAATTTGACTTTGATGCAGTGGATTCTGTGGTGGATAATGCATTTGGTGAAAGTACACCGCTTTCTGCGTGATCGATACATTGTGCAAAAAGAATAACGGAAGTTACCGTGAACGATAACTAATAACGATATCATAAAAGGGGCACCGCCCGGATGATTTTGTCCGGAGTGGCAGCCCCTTTGTTTTTGCCGGAGAAATCAAAGGCTTTTTGTTTGAAAAATCAGTCTAAGATCTCCAGTTCTTCATAATATTTCTTTAATTTCCGCTTGTAGACAACTGTAGAACAGGCGCGCCCGGTCAGATAGATCAGAAGGCAGATGGAGGGGGCCGGAGTCAGTATCTCATATTTCTGTGGATAGTAAATCAGGTTGAGCTGCCAGAAAATCAGGGCAAGAGGAATAATAAAGCCTGTGTATTTTTCCGTGGCATAGCGCGGATGGTTGAAATGAAATTTTTTTGCGCCGGTTGTTAATAGAATGGATTCTGTATATCTTCCTTTGCTTTCTAACAGTGTAGAAAAAATCCATGGGAAGCAGCCGAAAGCTGCAAAAAGATAGACCGAGGTCGGTTTGAGGCTGAAAAAAAGCGGAAAGAGACAGCAAAGTAACAGGATTCTTCCGAACATTAATCCGGCATTACGGTAAATCATCCGGCTTTCTTTTCTGATTTTTTCCGCGTCAGAAACCGTTTTTCTTTCTATGCTCAATTTTAAGACCTCCTTGTCGGTTCGTTACTGATGTCATACGGATTGCTTCCTTGCATGACGAATCAAAGATTCGTCTGCAATTACCCGCAACACTTGGCATCATTATAAAGAAAAGAATAAGAAAAGTCAAAAACCCCCTTTTCTATTTTTTTAAAATGGTATATAATAAAAATAGCGTGTTTATTTAGTATTACTTTTGGAAAAAATAAAAGAGAAAGATGCGTTTCGAAAGGAGAAAGGTTCATGAATAATAGTA
The DNA here is from genome assembly GCA_902795705.1 of uncultured Lachnospiraceae bacterium. GTDB lineage: Bacteria > Bacillota > Clostridia > Lachnospirales > Lachnospiraceae > Butyribacter. Next base: position 6,428 of record CADBMH010000165.1, read on the forward strand.
ATATTGGCATTGATCTCGGCACTGCGAATGTGCTGGTTTATATAAAGGGAAAGGGTGTGGTTTTAAGAGAACCCTCTGTTGTGGCGTTTGACCGTGATACAAATAAGATTAAGGCGATTGGTGAAGATGCAAGGCTTATGCTTGGACGTACACCGGGGAATATTGTTGCGATCCGCCCTTTGCGTCAGGGGGTTATTTCCGATTATACGGTTACGGAAAAGATGCTGCGATATTTTATTCAGAAATCATGTGGAAAAACGCGTTTCAGAAAACCGTGTATCAGTATCTGTGTACCAAGCGGTGTTACAGAAGTAGAAAAGAAGGCGGTTGAGGATGCGGCATATGAAGCAGGGGCGCGTGAAGTAGCGATCATCGAAGAACCGATCGCAGCGGCAATCGGCGCAGGTATTGATATTTCCAGACCTTGCGGGAATATGATCGTGGACATTGGCGGCGGGACTGCTGATATTGCCGTAATCTCATTAGGCGGTACGGTTGTCAGTGCTTCGATTAAGGTGGCAGGGGATAATTTTGATGAAGCGATTGTCCGCTATATGAGAAAGACACATAATCTTCTGATTGGTGAGCGGACTGCTGAGGAGATTAAGATGAAGATCGGTTCTGCGTATCAGAGACCGGAGTTAGTATCTATGGATGTCAGAGGGCGTAATCTGGTGACGGGGCTTCCGAAGACGATTACAGTGACTTCTGATGAAACGCTGGAGGCATTAAAGGAAATTACTTCGCAGATCGTTGAGGCGGTACACAGTGTTCTTGAGAAAACTCCTCCGGAGCTTGCTGCGGATGTGGCAGACAGAGGAATCGTTCTGACAGGTGGCGGAAGCCTTTTATACGGTTTGGAGGAACTGATCGAGGAAAAAACCGGAATTACGACAGTTACGGCAGAGGATCCGATGACTGCCGTAGCGATAGGAACCGGAAAATTCGTAGAGTTCTTAGCCGGTGTCAGAGATGATAAGCAGTAGGAATTCGGTTATGTGACATTACTTCATGGGAAAAAATGGTATTAATAAATATATAAATTTTGACGATGTAATATATGATAGGGTTATCAGCAATCATGTAAGAAAGGAGATTCTATGACCAGAGGTTTATATACCGCATATACCGGTATGCGTAATGAACAGAAACGATTAGATGTTATTTCTAATAATCTTGCGAATTCGGCTACAGTCGGATATAAGGAAGAAAGTGTCTGCAGCCGTGCTTTTGCTGATCTTTTGGCAATCAAGATCCGTGATGGTTCAGAGGAATACATTGACCGTCCGGTCGGCATTATGAATCCGGGAGTAAAAATTGGAGAAACCTACATGGATTGGGGGCAGGGTTCTCTGAGGGAAACAGGAAATCCTTATGATCTGGCGATCGAGGGTGACGGATTTTTCACAATGCGTGTAACGGACAAGAATGGAAACAGTACGATTAAGTATACGCGCTGTGGTACCTTGAAGCGTACCTATGATGGATTTATCGTGGATGTTGACGGAAATCATCTGCAGGGTTCGGGAGGAGATATTCAGGTTCCTGCTGATGCGAAGGATATTGTGATCAAAAATGATGGTTCGATCTTCGCAGACGGTGTACTTGTAGATAAGATTCTTCTGACGGACTTTGAGGACTATAATTACTTAAAGCTGTACGGTGAAAACATGTTTGATGCCGTAGACGGATTTGTTACGAAGCCATCTACTGCAATGATCGAGCAGGGTTATACCGAACAGTCGAATGTGAATGTGATATCCGAGATGGTTACAATGATTACAATTACGAGGGCATATGAAGCAGGGCAGAAGATGATTCGTACACAGGATTCCCTGTTAGATGCTTCTGTAAATCAGATAGGCAAAGTTTAAAGTAAAAGCAGCATGAGGCATAGAGTCATGCAGATAGGAGGCGCCTTATGATGAGGTCACTTTGGACTGCTGCATCCGGTATGAAGTCGCAGCAGACCAGCATGGATAATATTGCTAATAACTTGGCAAATATCAATACAACAGGATTTAAAAAGGAAAGATTGGAATTTCAATCTCTTTTGTATCAGACAATTCAGAATAAAACGGAAGATACAGAGGGAAACCCGAAGCCGATCGGAGCACAGGTCGGACTTGGTGTAAAGGTCGCAGCAATCACAACGGAGTTTGAGCAGGGAAAACTGTTAGACAGTGCCGGAGCTTTTGATTTTGCTATTCAGGGAGAAGGCTTCTTTATGATTCAAATGCCGGATGGAAGTACATCCTATACCAGAAACGGAAATTTCATCATGGCAGTTGACAACAATAGTTTAACGCTCACGACGGCAGATGGCTATGCAGTTCTTGACACAAACGGTCAGCCGATCTCTTTTCCGTCTGATACGGATACTTCCAGGATGATCTTTGATAATTATGGAAATATTTCAATCAAGGATGAGAGAGGGGTTCCGCAGTCGACCGGAATTAAGATCGGTGCAGCACAGTTTAATAATCCATCCGGATTACATAAGATCGGAAACAGCTATTTTATCGAAACACTCGCATCCGGTGAGGCGAGAATTGAAGGTCAGGATGATGCGCTTACGATGAGTGTGATCAAGAACGGATATTTAGAAGGGTCTTCCGTGGAGGCAGTCGATGAAATGGTCGATATGATCGTTACACAGCGTGCGTATGAAATGAATTCTAAAGCGATTCAGGCATCGGACGAGATGCTGCAGCAGGCGAACAACCTGAGGTCATAATGTTACTATTCACAATACGATGAAATAAGAAATATCCCTGGAAAAGCATGCTTCTCCAAGGATATGGATGGTTTCAGCAGGAGGGATGAATATGAGTTCGATACTTGATACATCATCATTGCTTAATACATATTCAAGCAGTCTTCCGTCTCCGGGAACTGTTTCCTTGCAAAGCTCATTAGGAAATATCAATGAGACAACGGACAAAGAGGAACTGATGAAGGCCTGCAAAAGCTTTGAGTCTTATTTTGTGCAGAAGGTTTTGGAACAGACAAAGTCAGCTCTTTTAGAGAATGACGAGGAAGAAGAGGGCGAATATTTAAAGTATTTTGGTGATATGTTTAATGAGAAGTATGCAGATCTGATCACGGAAAATGGCGGGGTCGGATTGGCACAGCAATTGTATGATTCTCTGAAAGACAGATATTCATAGGGTATGAGTTGAAAATGAATCAAAACGGGCCACTGTAGATGCAGTGGCTTTTTTTGCCGAAAGGGAAATAGGTTAAAGCATGGTAGAATTTGAAGGTTATGTAGAGCGGATTACATTTCGCAATGAGGAAAATGGATACACAGTGTTTTATCTGGTTCGTCCGGAAACGGAAGAAGTACAGGAGGAAGAAGAGCGATGTGTTGGATGTTTTTCCTATATTGCAGAGGGAAATTACCTTATCGTCAGAGGAGAGAGAGTGGAGCATAAGAAATACGGGATGCAGATCCAGGTCAACAGCTATGAGGAAAAACAGCCGGAGGGAACGGCGGCAGTTGAAAAATATTTGGGCTCCGGAGCAATTAAGGGGATAGGCCCCGGTCTGGCGGCAAGAATTGTGAAAAAATTCGGAGAAGATACATTTTCTATTATAGAAAGAGAGCCGGAAAGACTGGCAGAAGTGAAAGGGATCAGCGAGAAGATGGCGCAGAGTATTGCTGTGCAATTCGATGAAAAGCAAAATATGCGTAAAGCCATGCTCTTTTTGCAGGATTATGGAATATCTATGAATCTGGCGGTAAAGATTTTCGGAACATATCATGATGAGATGTATGAAATATTAAAAAAAAATCCATATCGTCTGGCAGAGGATGTTACAGGGATTGGATTTAAAACGGCGGATCTGATTGCAAAGCAGGCGGGATTTGGCAGGGACTCTGAATACAGAATTCGGGCGGGAGTGATGTATGTTTTGCAGCAATCGGGGAACAAGGGACATTGCTATCTGCCGGAAAGAGAATTGGTATCAGAAGCTGAGGAGATTCTGATGGTTGACAGG
>CADBMH010000166.1 GCA_902795705.1 uncultured Lachnospiraceae bacterium
ATCCCGTCCACATCCAAAAGCTCCCCACAGAGATATAAATGTTTCTTTTTTAAAGATTCAAATGTCTTTAGATCAATTTCCGTTAAAGGAATCCCGCCGGAGCTTGTCTGTGCCTTTTCAAAGTCGCTGACCTCCCGGACAGTTCCCGAAAAGCATTTGATATGTTCCGCAATTTTCCGAAGCGCCTGTTCCGCGAGTTCCTTCACAGGTGTCTTTCCGGAGAACGAGCACACCGATAAAAGCACCTTTGCGTACTTATCCGGAAGCATCCCTTCCAAAAGATCTCCGGCAGACTGTCCCATATTATGCTTTTTTCTTCGCAAGAGTTCCAGATAAACCTCTTCCCCGGAAAGCATCGGAAAGCTGTCAATCAATATCCGGACCTTCCTTTTTTCTGATAATGCCCTTGCGGCAAACCCGCTTACCTGAAAAACAGGAATTCCGGAAACTCCATATGCTGTCATCTGCAGCTCCCCGCTCTCTGTCACATTCTCCTTCTCACCTTCTATCCGGAGTGTAACCGCTCCCTGAAGGCGCGTTCCTGCCCACTCCTTTGTATATTTTTCTTCAAGCTTTAGTGAGGTAAGTGCCGGAAGCACCGGGATGATGCTATGTCCAAAGCCCTCCAAAAAACGATACCCGTCACCGGTACTGCCATGTACCGGCGAGGCAAGTCCTCCCGTGCTGAGTATGATTTTTTTCGCCAGATAGGAATCCTTTTCTGTCCGGATCAGAACCCCCTCCGCCTTTCCCTGCTGATTTCTGTTTTTTTCCGATATTTCAAAGACCGGCTCCTCCAAATGAACTTCTACAGAAAGACGCTTTAATTCTCTTTCTAATGCATGAAGAACAGCCGCCGCCTGAAAGGAGGCCGGATAGAAATATCCGTCTTTCTCTGCGGAAAGCACTCCAAGCTCCTGAAACCATTCCAGGGTTTCTAAAAAACCAAAGCTTTTCACCGCAGCATAGGCCCTCTCCGGCTCTGTTCCATGATAACACGCAGGCTCCTGTCTTGCATTTGTAAAATTGCATCTGCCATTTCCGGTTGCTAATATCTTTTTCCCCAGGCGGTTCATCTTCTCCAGAATCATCACCCGTTTTCCCGCTTTTGCAGCCTCGATCGCTGCAGCCATGCCGGAGGCTCCGCCACCGATCACTACTACCTCTATACTTCTCATCTGTTACCTCTTTTCTTAGATCATCCGGAAATCACAAATCCCCCTGCTTAAAACATCTTTTATACAATCGCTTAAGAAGAATAGGTCTCTAAAACACTGTACAGCTCCTTATCATCCTTGATTTCAATTCCATGCTTTAATTTGTTCCGTTCTTCCTTTGATAATTTCTTTGTTTCAATTCCGGTATATTCATAGATGGTCTTTTTATCTCCATAATATATCACAACCTCCCCCTCTACCGCAATCAAATAATATTTATATTTTACCTTTGAAGAATCATAAACCTTTTTTATGATCAGTCGTTCTCCTGAAAACGAGACAACTCCCATACTCTGCAGCCCCTTCAAATACTCCTCTGCCGGTATATCATTCATGTACTCCTTACAATAATCCTCCATGTCCCTTCTTGAAAACCCTACAAAATCCTCCGGAAGCGTATCATAATCCGTCGCTGTCGTATCTGTAACAGCATCATAATTTTGCACCTGATACACCGTATCTACCTGTAAAGTAGTGTTTTTCGACGTCGAAACCTCCTGCGTCTCTTTTTCTTCCGTTTCCTCCTGCTTTTTCGCCTGCTTTTCCATCGTTTTTGTCACCTGTACCTCAACCTGTTCTGAAACACGGTTTTCATAATCCACCTGCATCTTTTCCACACTTCCCACGGCACGACGATAAGTTATAAAATTACAAAAAAGAATAAAAAAGAAGATCGTCAAGCCAATCACTACATATCTTAATTTCCTGCTCATGTTCGTCCTCCACAAAAATATTTCAATAAAGCTGCATATAAAGTATTGCACGAAGTGGAAGCGATTATTCAAATAAGCAAAGAAAAAGAACCGGTTTTTGTAAACCGGCTCTCGGATTCTTATTTGATCATTAAGATGGACGACCAATCTTTAACGGTTTTCTGTAATAAGCACTCGAAATCTTAATTCCGTCTCTGTGGTTGCTCGCATGAATGATCCGTCCATTTCCGATATAAAGCGCAACATGACTCACATGCCCGCTTCCGTAGAAGAACAAATCTCCGACGCGGACATCACTGCTCTTAACAGACGGAAGAGCCGCTGCCTGCGCTGCAGATGTTCTCGGCAGGTATACACCAAAATGACGATAAATTCCCTGTGTAAATCCGGAGCAGTCCGTACCGTTTGTCAGACTTGTTCCGCCCCATACATAGCGGTTTCCCAAAAACTGCATCGCATACTGCACAATGCCTAATCTGGACTGTTGTGCCTGCTTTTCCTGTTTCTTTTCGATCTGATCGATCGTTGTTGCACGACCAAGCGTATACTTCATGGTAATGAAATCCTTGCTGACAAACACCTTTTCATCATCCACGGAAAGCATAACCCAGTTCTTTATATCCTCATACATCAAAGCAGTATCAATATTTTCTAAATCCTTCTTACTGCAATGCTTTGCAATGTATTTCTTCATATAATCCGCTGTCAGCTTTTCCTGCTCGACCGCATACTCCTCATCCTCTGAAAACTGATCATAGATTCTTGCATCCGTACTAGGAAGATAGCGCACATTCAATGTCTGTGTTTTCACTGTCGCTTTCAAAGATGCTACTTTTTCGGCAAGCTTTTCTGCCTTCTCGCCTTCAATCAGGTAATCTGCCTTTACATAGCCCTTCACCTTGCCGGACTCGATCTTTGCCCAGCCGTTTTTCTCAGAAACAATATTGCAGACATTATGATTCGTCATCTTTCCGATGATTTTTCCATCCTCGCCCGGTTTCTTCCTGACATTTACATATCCCTTGACCTTTGCGAGACCAAGCTTATCATATTTTAAGTTCAATTTTATTTTCGTCTGCTGTGACGGAGCTTTTGTCGGAGCCGGTGTCGCAGCCGCCTGTTGTTCTACTGCTGTATTCTCTGTCGCATTTGCTGTCGTAGTATCTGTAGTCACACCAATTGCTGCCATCGGATCTACTAATTCTTCCTCTAACTGGGCAATCTCGATCTCATGTCCCTCTGCTGCGGAAGCCGCCTCTCTGATTTCCTCTGCCACTACATCACAATAATGGTCCAAGGTCACGGTAATCCCCGCTAACGGCGTTTCTTCCGAGCTGTTTACCGCATTTCCGTATACCGGACAAACCGTAATGCATATTGCCCCTACAACACCTAAAGCAAACAGTTTACAAACACTTTTCTTCATGTTCCTTCCCCCATTTTTCTCTGGCAACTTTTCCTACGACATAAGAGTGAAAAACAGCAAAATTACTATTTTCGCCATTCTCCATCAGTTTCCACCAATTATTACGAAAATATTACAACGTGCAATAAAAATTATAGCAAGGGATTTCCCCTTTGTCAATCAGTAACTGTGAATTTCTGTAAAAAAAAAAGAAAAAAAAGCCCGGTATAAAATAACCGGGCTTTCCACAAAGGTAGAATCCTAGATTATAATACATACCAGACCGCCATTGCTGTCATTGATCACTTTTTGCAAGGTATCCTGCAGCTTTAACTGGCTTTCGTCAGAAAGCTTGCTGACCTTTGATTCCATTCCCTCCTCAACTAACTGCTGAACTGTCTTTCCGAAAATATTCGTTTCCCAGATAGATTCCTGTTTTTCCGTATTTTGTCCGGATATATACTGGATCAAATCTTCTGCCTGCTGCTGCGTACCGACAATCGGCGCAATCTCCGTCTCAATATTTGCCTGGATCAAATGTACGGAAGGACTGACAGCCCGCAATTTCACGCCGTACTTATTGCCGTGGCGGATCAACTCCGGCTCATCGATCACAATATCTTCAATGCCCGGTGTGATCACACCATACCCTTTTCTATGTACTTCATTCCATGCATTGTTCATCTTTTCAATCTCATCCTTTTTCGAAACATAATCCTTTAACAAATGGATCAGATGATATTCTCCCTCAATATCCGTTCCGACTAATTCACTTAAAATCTGATAATACTTGCTGTCATCAAACAGCGCATCAATATGTACAACGCCATCCTCCATCCCGATCTTTCCGAGTTTAAACTGTTTGATCATATCACTCTCAAGCTCTAAATTCTCCTTCGTTACATCCTTTAACTTTGTAATCCTGTTAAGGACATCCCTCGCCTTTTCTACAAGCTCCTGCTTCAACCAATGGTCTCTTGGCAGCATCTCTACCCATTTCGGCAGATAAAAGGCAAGCTGTCTGACCGGAAACGCCTCTAAAATCCCCTGCATGATCTTTGTGATATCTTCTTTACCAAGCTGGTTGCAGTTTAACGGCAGGACAGAAACCTTGTACTCCTCCTGCATCCATTCCGCCAAAGCTTTTGTCTCCTCACTATACGGTCTGGTTGTGTTCAAAATGATCACAAAAGGCTTGCCGATATTTTTTAATTCCCGTACTGTCTTTTCCTCTGCCTCAACATATGCCTCCCTCGGAATTTCTCCGATACTCCCGTCCGTCGTGATCACAAGTCCGATCGTCGAATGATCGCGTATCACCTTTTTTGTTCCGTATTCTGCCGCCTGTGTAAAAGGCATCTTCTCCTCAGACCAGGGTGTCATGACCATCCGCTCTCCATTCTCTGTCATTAACCCCTCTGCCTCTTTCACAATATAACCAACACAATCAATGAGGCGTACCTTTACCTCCTGATCGCCAAAAAGCGGTACAGAAACTGCCTCCTTCGGAATGAACTTCGGCTCCGTTGTCATGATCGTCTTTCCATCCGCAGACTGTGGCATCTCATCGGTTGCCCTCTTTTTATCATGCTCATCTGTAATCGCAGGCAGCACCAAAAGCTCCATAAAACGTTTGATAAATGTTGACTTTCCTGTCCTGACAGGTCCGCAGACACCCAGATAAAACTCGCCGTGCGTCCGCTCCGCCAGATCCTTATATACCTTAAAATCAGACATAAAAAATCCTCCCTTCCAAATTCTTCCAAAAGCAAACTTCGTTTGTTTTCGTAAAAAATCACTTTTCACTTTTATCTCTATGTGGAAAGAGAGAACTTTATTCCAAAAATGTTACTGTTATCACGATTCATTGTCTGAAAATTCTGCGAAAGACTCCTCCATCTGCCGCAATTTGGATTTTTCCTTTTCCGTAAGCACCGCTTTTTTAAGAAGATCCGGTCTTCTCTCAGCGGTACGCAGTACCGACTGTTCCCGGTACCATTCTGCCAAAAGCTTATGATTTCCGGACAAAAGCACAGGAGGCACCTGTTTATTCCGCCAGATCTCCGGTCTGGTATATTGCGGATATTCCAAAAGAGAATCCGAAAAGGATTCTGTCACCGCAGAACTGTCATTATTTAAAACACCCGGAACCAATCTTGAAATCGTATCCATCATCACAAGCGCAGGAAGCTCCCCTCCGGTCAGGACATAGTCTCCGATAGAAACATAGTCTGTCACGATTTCCTCCAATACACGTTCATCGATTCCTTCATAATGCCCGCATAAAAAGATCAAATCCTGCTCCTTCGCATATTCTACTGCCATTTTCTGTGAAAATGTTTTTCCCTGCGGCGAAAGATAAATGACTCTGGGCATTTTCTTAATCTGCTTTTCTATCTGTTCATCAATTTGTCCATTCATTTCTTCAAATTGTTTTTCACTGTCTGCCCGAAGCTCCGAAGCATCCACACCGAAATGCCGGTCTAAAATATCCAGATAACACTGATACACAGGCTCTGCCTGCATGACCATTCCGGCTCCCCCTCCATATGGATAATCATCCACCCGGTTATGCTTATTATTTGCGTAGTCTCTGATATTGACCGCATGCACGGAAATAGCGCCGGATTTGATTGCCCTGCCTGTAATGCTGACATCCATCGCCTGCCTGACCATCTCCGGAAACAATGTCATAATATAAAAATTCACCAATTTCTCCACCTGTTCCTTTTTCTGTATGAAACCTAGTATAAGAGATTTTCTTTCCCAAAAAGCACATACTTTATTAAGCACCGGAAAATCTTTTCATGCTTCCAATAGTCCCGGTAAAAGATGTATGGTAATCCTTTTTTCTTCGACATTTACATTTTTCACACAGGATTCGATGACAGGTAAAAGCACCTCTTTTCCCTCATGCTCCACAACATAGACCAGATTTGCCCCGGTCTCCAGAATATCTCTTAAAATTCCAAATTCTTCTCCATCCTCCGTATAGACGGAAGCATCTATAATGTCTGCGAGATAATACTCACCTTCCTCTAAAGGCAATGCATTCTCTCTTGTTACCAAAAGATCACAGCCCTTATATTTTTCAATATCATTGATATTATCAATCCCTTTAAACTTTACAATCACCAGATTTTTAAAAAATCGTACCCGCTCTACCTCAAGCTCCAGTTTTTCCTTTCCCGTATCTAAAAAAACCTGTTTTAACCACTCAAAGCGTTTCGGATCATCTGTCGTCGGAAATACTTTTACTTCCCCACGTACCCCATGCGTATTGGCAATTGCACCAACTCTGAAAAAATCCTCCATAGACCCTCCATAAGTTTCATACAGAAACAAAACGCCTATACCAGATTTGGTACAGGCATTTCCATGTTATTCTAGTGACCGATTTCTACCATCACTTTTTTATCCGTCTTAGATGCAGCCGCCTTGACAATCGCACGAATTGCTTTTGCAATGCGTCCCTGCTTTCCAATGACCTTTCCCATATCATCCGGAGCCACCTTTAATTCTAATAGGATCTCTCCGTCTTTTTCGGTCTCTGTTACAACGACCTCTTCCGGATGGTCAACAAGCGACTGAGCCAGAACTTCCACTAATTCTTTCATTATCTGAAACCTCCCCGCTCATAGTTCACAAAACTACATAATACCTGCTTCTTTTAAAAGCTTGCCAACAGTTTCCGTCGGTTTTGCACCGTTTGCTAACCATTTCTTTGCTGCTTCTTCATCAAACTTGAAGACGCTCGGATCCTGGTTCGGATCGTAGGTACCGATTTCCTCGATAAATCTACCATCTCTAGGCGATCTTGCATCCGCAACAACCACTCTATAGAAAGGAGATTTTTTCTTACCCATTCTTCTTAAACGAATCTTTACTGCCACTGTTCTTCACCTCCTTTGCATACCTCTGATATTTATCATAAAACTGCTTTTTCATTTTGCAGCTTTACATACATGCTTTACCCTAAAAACCAAACGGCATTTTCGGCATCCCGAATTTCTTCTTTCCCTTTCCACCCATCATCGAAGACATCTGTTTCATCATCTTCTTCGACTGCTCAAACTGCTTCATTAACTTATTGACCTCAGAAATATCCACACCGGCCCCCTTTGCAATCCTCCGTTTTCTCGATGGATTAATGATTGCAGGATTACCACGCTCCTCATAGGTCATAGAATAGATAATCGCTTCCACATTTTTAAAAATACTGTCATCTACCTCTAATCCTGCAGGAAGTCCCATGCCCGGCAGCATACTCAAAATACTTTGGATACCGCCCATTTTTTTCATCTGCGCCATCTGGTCTAAGAAATCATTAAAATCAAATTCCGCTTTTCGGAATTTTTTCTCCATTTCCTTAGCTTTTTCTTCATCAATCTCTGCCTCCGCCTTTTCAATCAGCGTCAGCACATCACCCATACCAAGGATTCTGGAAGCCATACGATCCGGATAAAACTGCTCTAAATCCGAAAGCTTCTCCCCCATACCGACATAGAGGATCGGTCTGCCGGTTACTGCCTTAATAGAAAGTGCCGCACCGCCACGGGTATCGCCATCCAATTTCGTCAGGATCACTCCGTCAATTCCAATCTTTTCATGAAAGGTCGAAGCTACATTCACCGCATCCTGACCGGTCATTGCATCGACAACTAATATACTTTGATCAATCGGAAGATTTTCCTTGATTTCCAAAAGCTCTTCCATCATATCTTCATCAATATGCAATCGTCCTGCCGTATCAATGATCAAAACATTGTTCTTATTCTTTTCTGCATGCTCTACGGCAGCTTTCGCAATATCGACAGGCTTGTGATTCGTACCCATCTGAAATACAGGAACTCCCTGTTTCTCTCCGTTGATCTCCAACTGCTCGATTGCAGCCGGACGATACACATCACAGGCAGCAAGTAACGGAGAACGCCCTTTTTGCTTCAGCTTTCCGGCAATCTTCGCGGTTGTCGTTGTCTTACCTGCACCCTGTAGACCACACATCAAAAGAATCGTCAGCTCATTTGCCGGTTTTAAGGCGATTTCTGTCGTCTCACTCCCCATAAGGCTTACAAGCTCTTCATTTACCAGCTTAATGACCATCTGTCCCGGTGTCAGACTGTTCAAAACATCCTGTCCGATTGCACGCTCCTGTACGGTCTTTACAAAATTCTTTACGACCTTAAAGTTGACATCTGCCTCTAAAAGAGCCATTTTCACCTCTTTTAATGCAGCTTTGACATCCTCCTCAGTCAGTCTTCCTTTACTTCTGAGGTTTTTAAAAACATTTTGTAATTTTTCCGTCAAACTATCGAATGCCATAATGCCCCTCCGTCAGCTTATAATACAGTTACATGCAAAAAACTTCTTTCTGATTCGCACAAATGCTAGTATATACAAAAGAAAAGACTTTGTCAAGTTTTTTTCTTGACAAAGTCCTTATCACGTGCTTACGTGGTTAATTATTATTTACGCTACTGTTCACTGTTACTCTTTCATTCAAAGCTCCAGTACTTCATAATGTTATCTTTTATATTTGTTTTGATCTTTTCTTTATTTTACCTCATTTTTCCCCATTTGTCCCACTTATTTTCACCTTTTCAACGGCTAAATTCGTCAAAAATGTGTCAAAACGTTACCACTCCCGGCACTTGACATACCTTATAACAGTCTGATAAACTGTTATTAATTATGAATGGAGAGAAATTTACTTTTTCTTCCATATTAAGAGAAGGTAAAGGAGCATCACTGCTCCGGACGGGAGGATACAAATGGAAAACGGAGATTTAAAAGGAAGTTTGATTCACGACTTGGCAGAGGCATTTGTAAAAGACGAAGGTGAAACCAAGGATGAGGGAAAGGTCAGATACAACAAATCAACCGGTACCCTATATGCATCAAACGAATACAGAAACTACGCTCTCTGCCTTGTAGACGATGACGGCTTCACAAAAGGAAAGGTCTACAAATGCACTGCTATTAAAGACGATTACACAAGATTAATCTGTGACAATGGTCAGGAAATCCGGGTCAATATCAACGATCCTGATTTTTCCTTTAAAATCAATCCACAGAAGCATGATAAATAAGACAGGAGCAGCAAAGCCATGTATTCTGAATCTGCAGAAAAGGAATTAGAAGAACGAACCTATCTTTCTCTTCTCTATGACTTTTACGGAGCCCTTTTAAAAGAAAACCAAAAGCGAATGTTTGAAGAACATATTTTGGAGGATTATAATTTTGCTGAAATTGCAGAATCCGAAGGAATTTCCAGACAGGGAGTACATGATTCAATTAAACGCGCTACCAGACAGCTTCACGAATATGAACAAAAATTAGGTCTGGTTACCCGTTTTCAAAAGCAAAAACAATCAGTAAAAAAACTACAGACCATTTTACAGAAATTTTCTCTTCCTGAAGCCTCCGAGGAGCAAAAAATGGTTGAACAAATTTTAACAGAATTATTAGAGGAGTAGCATTACGCTACTCCTCTTTCCCTTTCTTTATCCTTTTCATATCATAGAATGAAGACGCTTCCATCTGATTGCTCTGAACTGTAAAGCAGATTTCCTTTAATTCGTATAAACATATCTCCACGTCGGTACAACAACAGATTGACGCAAATCCTGCTTCTTTTTTAACTTAAGTTTTGATTTCTTGATCTTATAAGTGAAACTCTTTGTTGCATATTGACCAATTGAAGTTTTTTTGCTCTTTAAGTTAAAGGTTCCAATCAGTTTTCCATCTTTTGTTTTCACCTTGATTTTCACATTCTTTAAACGTACAATTTTATGACCGCAATTATTCAGATATGTCGCTTTTATCACAACATTTCCCTTTTTATCATAAGATACCTTCGTAATTGAAATATATGCCTGTCCGTAGGATGCCTCACTAAGATTCATTCTTGTATGAGTGTAGGCATTATTCTTAACGGAAACAACACATGTATAAGTCTGTCCGGAAACAGACTTCGCTGTAATTGTTGCTGTTCCTGCTTTCTTTCCGGTCACGATACCACTCTGCGCTACCGCAGCAACACTCGAATTACTGGAAGACCAGCTTAACATCTCTGTATTACCGATTACGCTTAAAGTTGTCTTGAAACCTTTTGTTACCGTTGCTGATGTATAATTCATATAGGCTTTGACTTTTTCCTGATATGCATACATATTAAAGTTCACATTTTCAGTAAATGTCAGCGACAAGCTGTAAAGCGCCCCTTTTTTCACATTAGATAATTTAAACAAATTCCAATATGCTCCATTATAAAGTTTCCAATCTACATCTGTAGACAAAACAGTATACGGTTTTATAGCGCTTCCATCCTCAGTAAGATTTACAGTAAAATCCACAGGTACCGTTGTACATATATCAAATATCAGCTCATTGGCATTCTTAACAGTAAATGACGGAAGTACACACGAAACTCCTGCTGTAGCAGAAAACCTGTCGCTTAAATACATCTCATAGTCAGCCTCCGCTGCCTTTGACTGCTTTGCCGGAACAGCAATGCCGCTAATACACACTGCAAACAAAAGCAGTATTGCCATCCCTTTTTTCTTTAATAACTTCATAATAATCCTCCTCCTCTTTGTTATTCTTTTCTATTATCATATCACCCCTACCGGCTTCATATGCCACTTGTAAAATGTCAGTCCGGGCAAGCCATGCTCTCACTCAGCCTTCCCGCTGATGATCCAGGGTGCCGGTTCTACCCGGTAAGTATTTTTGCTCGTAAGCTTTGAAATCGTCATCTGTATGATTTCCGGCTCTGAAAGACCTAATTCCTTGAATATCTTTGGCATTGACGCTGCTACGACAAAATCCAGTGTATAGATTACAAACTCCATATTCGGATTTAAGTTCAGAAGAAATTTCATCTCCTGCTCCATGCTTGCCGATGCGACTAACATCGTCACTTCCGGCACAGGTAGATCTTTAAAATTCTCCTCATCTACATGATCAATGATCGTCACATTATTCAGTCCGAACTGATTGACATTCTGCTCTAAGGTACTGCGGTCAGAGCTGCTGTATTCCACGGCGATCACGGTTCCCTCGCCGTCCTGAAGCGCTGCCTCCACTGCAATCGACTCACCGGAGATCACACAGATATTCTTTCCTTCGGTAAGCTGCATCTTCGATAACAGAATCGTCCGGATCTCAGAGCCGACATAACGAACAGAACCCGTTGCAAAATTCCGGTTATCCATCCCGAATTTGATCGTCGTTCTGGCTTTCGGATTAAGGACTAACATCCCGGCAGACGCATTAATCCCGCGATCCATCATATCTGCGACGGTATGCTTCTTGATCTCTCCGGTCGGCTCACTTCCTTCATTATAGACCACCATGCATTCCCCAAGTCCCGCCTCATACATTTTATAAAAAATATCCGGATGTCCCGCCTCAGTGAATACTAAAACACTTCGATGTGCCTCCACAGCAGGAATTAAATTTTTATTCTTTTTTGTAATGTCTAAAATCTTGACATGCTCCAGATTCAAATCCGTATTTTCTGAAAAATACTGTAACCACGCCAGTACATTTGTATTGCTGAAAAGATTCTCCATAACCATACCCTCCGCCTGCAACTCAGTATTATAAAAAACTATAAAAAATTTGTATATATATTACCACAAATCTATCACTCTTGCAAATTAACCAATCTAATGGATTTTTGACACCAGTTGGTATGCATGATAAAATAAACTCTGACGAGTTTATTCAGGGAGTTTCTTCGAAACCATAATTGTGAAGGAGGATATGAAAATGGCAAGTTCAAAAGAAAAGAGTTTCCGCAGGATCAAAAAATCATACACCTGGTTTTCGGTCATTTCACTGATACTGTTTTTTTTGATTTCTGCAGCCGTGATCAACGGAGCACTCATTTTCTTTGTATTATATTCCGTCAATGCTAAGCTAGACAGCCAGTATGCGATTATCGACCACATGGCAAACATCTATGAAGAAAGCGTTCGTAATAACGACGCTACCCTCCGCGATGTATTAATAATTAAGGAATGCCCGGACTTTTTCGTATTGGACAAAAACGGCAAGGAACTCGAACGACACGGAAAAAATACATACACCACTACAGGTGGTCAGTTAGGTACTCTTTTCGGACACAAAGATTACCTTGTGTATGAGGATGCTGAAAACAAACTGCTCCTGTTTACAGACGGCGGATTGGTAATCCCTGCCCCGATACCATTGTATCACAAAGCAAATCAACAACTAAACACGGATGAAGTAAAAGCCGGTGACAGCCTTGAGGATATAGATGACCGGGAGGTTGTTACTATGCCCGTCTGGATTGAAACAGGACTTTCCGACGGCAGCCGGTTTATTGCAAAAGGACAAATTCAAATCCGATTTGCGGATTTCATCATTTTCTTAATTGTATTCATGTGCCTTAATCTCATCGTATTACTTCTTCTGGTTATTCGTCTCATAAAGCTGATCAGTGGATTCATCAGAAGGAAACAGATGACGGAGCTGTTTCTGGTAGATGATGTGACAAAAGGCAACAATTGGATGGCTTTCCTGCTTAAAGGGGAACGCATATTGAAAAAAAGAAAAAATGCCGGCAGACGCTATGCCATGATCCATCTTGTGATCGTGGAATACCGGAATTATTGTATGTGTCATTCCTTAGAGGAAGGGCAGAGGCTGCTGTTCAGGATTTCCTGCGTGATTGAGGAAAGTCTTTCAAAAAAGGAAGAATTAAGCGCTCATGTAAGCTCCTCCTCTTTTGCCCTGCTGATTGAGGCAGAAAATGATGATGCCGTAAAAGAGCGGTTCGATCAGCTTTTGAAAGAGTTAAAGAATGTAGATATTCCGCAGGGCAAAAAGCAGCCGGGACATAGTGATACCTTCCACATATTCCGGTTCCAGGCGGGTGTCCAGATTATCGAACCCGATACCGTTGACGGAAAAGTGGTAAAGCGAAAAGATGCCAGAATCGAGTATTACTACAACAATGCCGTCACGGCAAAATCTACGCTGGGAACAACCGATGACGATGGAATCGCATTCTTCGACAGTCAGTTAATGGAGGAAGAACGGTGGATTGAAACGGTAAAGGAACATCAGCAAAAGGCCTTGGACAACGAAGAATTTGTCGTTTACTATCAGCCGAAGTATTCACCGGATAAGAGCGAGTTAATCGGTGCGGAAGCACTGATCCGGTGGCAGTCGCCTGATTTCGGATTTGTCCCTCCGGGACGGTTCATTCCTGTTTTTGAGAAAAACGGATTCATTACCCATATAGATCATTACATGATATGTCATGTAGCAAAGGATCAGAAAAAATGGCTGGATGCAGGCATGAGATGTGTACCTGTTTCCGTAAATGTTTCGCGCGCTCATTTTGCGGAGAGCGATCTTGCGGACCAGATTTTAAATATGATCGATTCCATCGGTACACCTCACAATCTGATTGAGATCGAGCTGACGGAAAGTGCATTTTTCGATGACAAAAATGCGATCATAGAGACAATTGAGCGTTTGAAATCCTATGGCTTTTCCGTTTCGATGGATGATTTCGGTTCCGGCTATTCCTCGCTGAATTCACTCAAAGACATGAATCTGGATGTACTGAAACTAGATGCGGATTTCTTCCGCGGTGATGCAGACCCTGCCAGAAAAGAGGTCGTCGTTTCCGAAGCGATCCGGCTTGCGAAACGTCTGAATATGCGCACCGTGGCAGAGGGCGTCGAAGAAAAGGAGCAGGTAGAATTTTTGAAACAGCAGGGCTGTGATATGATACAGGGATACTATTTTGCAAAGCCTATGCCAAAGGAAGAATACGAGGAACGAATGAAAGAGATTTATCATGTACCGGACTAAAGAAAATCCTTAACATTCTATCCTCTCCCTGAGCACCCTTATAAGCTCCTTCATCATATTTTCGACTTCAATCGGCTTTGCAATATGCCCATCCATCCCCGCATTCCGTGCTGCCTGAACATCCTCCGCAAAGGCGTTTGCCGTCATCGCGATGATCGGTATGGACGCAAGAGCGGCATCCGGCAATGCGCGGATTTCCTTCGTTGCCTCATAGCCGTTCATCACAGGCATCTGCACATCCATAAGAACTGCCTTGTAGTACCCGGGATCTGCGGCCTGCACCATTTCGAGCGCTATCTTTCCATTCTCGGCACATTCTAACAAAAAGCCCTCCTCTGATAAAAGAAAGGTTGCAATCTCCCGATTAATCTCATTATCTTCCACCAAAAGCAGACGGCTGCCGGAAAGATCCGGTATTTCTTCATCAGACACATTCTCCTCTTCCATCTGTTCATCCGGTATTTCTGTCTGCTGTTCCAGCCGAAGTCTTATGACAAATTCCGTTCCCTGTCCCGGTGCGGTATAGACATCAATGGTTCCACCCATCAGATCCACAATGCCTTTCGTAATCGCCATCCCAAGACCGGTTCCCTGAATACCGCTGACCGTGCTTGTGCGCTCCCTCTCAAAGGATTCAAAAACCTTTTCCGCAAACTCCTCGCTCATGCCGATTCCACTGTCCTTCACGCGAAGCTCATACAAGCCCGTTCCATCCCCGGAATCCTGCTCAGCCACCGTCATACGGATATTTCCGCCCTCCGGTGTGAACTTGCAGGCATTGCTTAAAAGATTTAACAGAATACGATCCAGTCTCCCCTTGTCACAGATCACATAACCGTTTTTACAGCCGGATTTATCCAACACAAAATCAATCTGCTTTTCCTTCATCTGCGTATAAAACATATCATACATTTCATCCATCACAGTGCAAATATCCACTGGGACAGGCTCTAACTCCATCTTTCCGCTGCCGATCCTGCTCATTTCAAGCACATCATTGATCAAAGAAAGCAGATGCTTGCCTGAAGTTCCGATTTTTTTCAGATAGTCCTGCAATTCTTCCCTGCTACAGCCCTCAGACTGCGCAAGATTCGTATAACCGATAATCGCATTCATCGGAGTCCGGATATCATGGGACATATTGAACAGAAAAGAAGTTTTCGCCTTGCTTGCCTGTTCCGCATTCTCCACGGCTTCCTGCAGGTGTTCCTTTGTCTGCACCAGTTCTTCCTTCTGTTGCGTAACCAGATCAAGCATTTCAAGTTCCTTCGCCCTCTGTTCTTTGGTTCTGCGAAGCGAAATTGCCAGCATGATCGACACGATGACAATCAGGCTGATGATGACCAGTGCAACAACAAGCACAAGAAACACATGATCCTGAATAAAATCAGAGAGGGAATACACCGACTCGGTAGTTGTATACGCATACATCGCATTCGTCATATCCGACTTGTCAATCAGGGATATCCCCCTTGCAAGCAGCGAAAACAAAACATTATTTCCCTTTTTCACGCCGATGCAGTAATTGATTTCCTCATCGAGCGCCAGACGATTCAGATTATTATACTCCCGCCTTGAAAGATAGCTTTCCGCACGACCACTGCTGAGAAAGGTGCAATTCGCCTTTCCCTGCTTCACCGCATCCAAACATTCCTCTGCGGTATCGGCAAAAAACACCTTACTGTCGGGATAATACATGTCCACATAATCTTTCTGAAATGCGCTCTGGGCTGAAACTGCAATCACCGAAGTAGTCGTTTGTTCGTTGTACTCACCGTTATAGACAAGATGCACTCCGGATTCGACCAGATTATTTGTCTGAACAATTCCAAGCTGCTCAGAATTCCATATACTGTCATGCACAGGGAATGCCGCATCCACCTCTCCCGACTGCAGTGCGGCAATCATATCCTGATACTTATGATAAGGTACATACTCTATCTGAATTTTGTCACCAAGCCCCAGCTCTTCCTGCCATCCCTTTATGATATCTGTAATCACACCACTGGGATTTCCTTCCGGATCTTCATCGCTGAAAGGAAGATAGCCCTTCAGACAACCTACACGAATGGATTTATTTGCCTTTACCCATTCACTTTCTGTGTTTGAAAATGCGGCATTGACGGCAGTATTCTGAAAATATTTGATTTGCAGACTCTGGGTAAAATACGGATTACTTTCCTGAATCAAGGCAAGTGCCTGATTCAGCTCTTCAAGCAGATCCTTTCGTTCCTTTGTCACAGCGAGAAAATACGAAGACTCGCCCACCATCACAACAGGAGTCATACCGGAGTTTGAGGGGACATTATTATCAACTGCAATCAAAGCATCAATCTCCCCATTCTCAAACGCCTTGTCCCTGGTTTCAAAATCATCAAATAAAACCTCTTCACATTCCACGCCCGACTCTTTCATCCATGACTCAAAAAACACGGTCATCAGATTATTTTTTAATGTTCCGATCCGCTTACCCTTAAGAGTAGAAAGATCACTGCCGGCAATTGTTTCATTTTCCGCCTTTTTGTATATGTAATACGACTCCCATCCCATCTCATGTCCGGGATAATTGATAAGAGGTGCCCGCTCCTCCGTATAGGACAGACCTGCTAAAAGATCAATATCTCCGTTAATAAACGCATCATACAGCTCTGACCAGCCACCGTATACATATTCATATTCCCATCCGGTGTAATTGGATACTCCCTGTAAGTATTCATAAGAGTAACCGCTTTTACGGTCCTGTTCCGTTTCTCCCTCCTGAAAATGATCGGAATTATACCATCCCACGCGCACCTTCCGGCTCATATCCGAATCATCCGCCCTGGCGGTCATAATAAAAACCGGAAAGAACAACAAGAACAGAAAAAAAGTCATCCACAATATTCTTCTCTTTACATAATGCTTCATTTTTTTCTCTCCTCCTGCCGGTTGTTTTCTTTTCTGCTTTTTTGTGTGGGTGATTCTTGTTTGATCCCGCATCGCTTTCATGGCTTTTTTATCCTCATACATCAATTCATCTGCGCGTTTAAATACATTTTGCACTGTACTGTCCACCTTATCATCAAAGAGAGACCAGCCGATAGCCACTGAAACCTGCTCCCTGTATGTCAGATATCCGCCCAACCCTATGACAATCACTGCAAACAAAAAAACATCACTGCAAATTTAAAAAGAAGGCTATTGGGCTTTTTTAACATAGATTGTACTCCTTTCATATCTACCTCACGCTGCGAATGCAACAGCTTAATAGTTCAGTTTTGTGCTGTAAACTCATCACCAAAACCATATGAAATCTCAGGGTTTCATACCAAATGAACAAAATGGAAAAACTTGGCAAATAAGTGTTTTAAATAATTTTATCACAGGATTTGCGAAACGGCAATAAGGAAAGATTCTTTTTATTAGGATTTCTGTTTTTCCTATACCGGGAAAAAAACAGGAAAGAGCCCCTTATTATCTTATTCAAACTTCCCACACCAAAAAGCGAGATAAGCGCTGTAAAATCAATGCTTTAGTACCTTAAAATAAAAGACAATGCACTTTGTATGATGTA
>CADBMH010000167.1 GCA_902795705.1 uncultured Lachnospiraceae bacterium
AAACTGTTTATTTTTGCCATAACGGATCCTCCCATTTTAATTCAATGTCATTAGAAATCTTTTCTGCCTCATCTGTCATTCCGGCCAGATAATAATTCTTTTCCGCTTTTATCAGCCTTATCTCAGGAAAGAAGATAAAGATCTTTTTCCGCTGATCGTCCGGGAATTGACTGATACGATCGTTCAGCATCCGTTTCCCTCTTTCAATCCCGGATAGAACAGTGCTTGAAAACGAACCCGGGAAGACCACATCTGGAAACCGGAGACTGATGTAGGAATGCTCAAAGAGCGATCTGGAATAAGTCTGGTAGATCACAGAGAGTATGGAACAGCAATAGATAAGTTCGCCATTCCGCCGGTACGATTTCTTAAGGCCATCCAGGATATTTGCAGTCCGGGAGAGCAAAAGAAAAGAAAGGCCAAGTTCAAAGGATATCGGATCTGATTTCAGTATGTACCTTTCCTTTTGTGTTTCATTACCCATTCAGGGTATTCCGCTTTTTTTCTTGGCATGGATTGTCCTCCTGTTAAAAGTATTACAAACTATGTAATATACTATATCATAAAAAAAGATGCATTACCATAAAAAGTTGTAAAAATCAACCCTAAATTGGTGCGTTTATCCTAAAAGTTAGAGCCGAAAGGCTTGACAAGTCCTTCTTATTGTAGTATAATCAAAAAATGTGGCGTGTGAAAGCTGACCATAGCCCCGGTAAGGCAATCAGACGCAGTTAGTTTGAAAATGATATATTGGATAGAAGTTAGGAGGTACTGGGATGAAAAGTTTTATGGCTAGCCCATCCACGATTGAAAGAAAGTGGTATGTTGTAGACGCAGCAGACCATACATTAGGCCGTTTGGCATCAGAAGTAGCAAGCGTATTAAGAGGTAAGAACAAACCTACCTATACACCGCATATGGACACCGGCGATTATGTGATCGTTGTCAATGCAGATAAAATCAAAGTAACCGGTAAAAAGTTAGATCAGAAGATTTACTATCATCATTCTGATTATGTAGGCGGGATGAAAGAGACAACTCTCAAGGATATGCTCGCAAAGAAACCTGAGTATGTGATTGAGCATGCAGTAAAGGGAATGCTTCCGAAGGGACCGCTTGGTCGTCAGATGTACAAGAAGCTCCGTGTATATGCAGGACCTGAGCATGAGCAGGCAGCACAGAAACCGGAAGTATTAGAAATTAAGGAAAGAGCATAAGATTTGAGAGGAGGAAAAGAAATTGGCAAGTGCAAAGTTTTATGGAACAGGCAGAAGAAAAAGCAGTATTGCTAGAGTATATTTAATACCGGGAAGCGGTAAGATTACAATCAATAAAAGAGATATTGATGAGTATTTTGGATTAGAGACATTAAAAATTATCGTTCGTCAGCCGTTAGAGGCTACGGATACGACAGGAAAGTATGATGCGAAGATCACGGTTCGCGGCGGTGGATTCACCGGTCAGGCAGGTGCAATCCGTCATGGTATTGCAAGAGCACTTCTTACCGTAGATGAGGATTTTCGCCCTACCTTAAAGAAAGCCGGATTCCTGACACGTGATCCTCGTATGAAGGAGCGTAAGAAATACGGTCTTAAGAAAGCTCGTAGAGCACCGCAGTTCAGTAAGCGTTAATCTTACCTGGATTTTGTTAAATCAAATAAAAGGTTTTGTATGTTATTTGTATCACTTATTATACCAAAAAATCGCTATAGGTGTGAACCTATAGCGATTTTCCTGTTAAAGGAGTTTATTTACAGCGCTTTTTTATTTATACAAATTCTTTTATCCATACCTGCATTTCGTTTTCTCCGCGGTTTGCCCATGCAAAGTAGGGAATCAGAGTCAGCGGAAATTCTGTCACGCTATCCCCGGTTTTTCGAATGCCTTTTAAATGGAGAAGCTTCATGGTTACTCCGAGGATTTCCATGTCAGAAATCGTATTTTTGCCAAGCTTCTGTGTTTTGTCAATAAATATTTCATCCAGATTGCTGCCATTATCACATTCCTCTATGCAATAAACGACAGGTCCGCGCATTACGGCGGTATATCCTTTGTTTACTGTTGCCTTCGGTGGTGGAGTGACGAAATTTACCTCCATGGGAAAATCTAAAGTCAGAATGTCATTTTCATGCCATTCTTTTTTTATATAAAGATATCCATTTTTTTGCAAGGTGGTGCAGTCAGGAAGTTCAGTGACAGCCTGTCCGTTATATTGCACAGATGCTTCGCTGCACCAGCCTGGTATCCGAAGTGCGATCTGAAATTTTATTCCTTTGAATAAATCAAAAATGCTTTCTACGGTTATTTCCACTTTTCCTTCCCATGGGAACAGGGAGTTTATTTGGAGAACTGCCTGCCTGAATGAAATGGTTCCGCCGAGATATAGGTGAAGAAAAGTGGTATCCTCATTTTCGGTAAAGGCATATTTTCCAATCGAGCTTATCAGCCTTGCGATGTTTGGCGGACAGCAGGCACAGCCGAACCATTTTTGGCGTATCGGTTTGACATGGGATTTGTCTGCATCGGTTTTGCAGGCAGGGGGATCGACCTTTAACGGATTGACATAGAAAAAGCTTTTTCCGTCCAGTGCCATTCCGGCAAGAGCACCATTATAGATTTCCCGTTCGATGATATCCGCGTAGCGGCTGTCCGGGGAAATCTTTAACATGCGCCATGCGAAAAACACCATGCCGACAGAGGCACAGGTTTCCGCATAGGCAGTATCGTTCGGAAGCTCGTACTCTTTTCCGAAGGCTTCACCTACTTTGGTGGAACCGATGCCGCCGGTCAGATACATCTTTTTTTTCGTGATATTTTCAAAAAGTGTCTGACAGGTCTGGAATAAACTGTCCTCGTTTTGGTACTTTGCAAGATCTGCCATTCCGGAATAGAGATATACTGCCCGGACAGCATGGCCGACAGCTTCCTTCTGTTCTCTGACCGGAAGATGGGACTGATAATATTCGTATCTGAGTTCCGTGCCGGTAGCCGGAAGCGGTGTGTCTTCATGATGCTCTATGTCGAAAAAATAAGGCTTTTTTCCGCGTTCATCAATGAAATACCTGCTGAAAGACAGATATTTTTCCTTTTTTGTAATTTCATACAGGCGGATCAGTGCCATTTCAATCAGCTCATGTCCCGGTATCCCCGGGAGTTTCTCTTCTGACAGGCCGATTTTTCGGTCAGCATAATTTGCGTATTTCTCTGCACAGATCAAGAGCTTATCTTTGCCGGTCGCCTGATAATAAGCAACGGCGCCTTCAATAAGATGTCCGAGACAATAGAGCTCATGGTGGTCTCTTAGATTGGAAAAAATTTTGTCCCTGCCGCTGATGATATAGTAGGTGTCCAGATAACCGTCGCCTGTCTGTGCAGAGCAGACGATATCGATTGCTTTGTCCGCAAGGCGTTCAAGAGAGGGATCGGGTTGAGCGGTC
Organism: uncultured Lachnospiraceae bacterium; assembly: GCA_902795705.1. Lineage (GTDB taxonomy): Bacteria > Bacillota > Clostridia > Lachnospirales > Lachnospiraceae > Butyribacter. The sequence goes on from CADBMH010000167.1 coordinate 3,438, forward strand.
AGTGAATATGCCACAGTCTCGATCCACTTATAAAAATCACTGTCCTGAAAAACAAAACCATAAAACCGGTTCTCTAAGTTTTCCGGATCGTCGGGGAGCATTTCAAAGCCGCGGAAGGTGTATTCTGGCTCTTTGAAATTTCCTTTAAGCCGGTGTCTGCTTTGATTCATTTTCCCTGCGATTTTAAAATTTCTCATACAATAGCTGGGAGCGGCGTCCTTTAATTCGTCATTTAGTGCCTTCCACTGGTAGGGAATCAATTCTTTCCTGACGGTTTCCATGCGGTCAGACCAAAAGGAATCGGTGATGTTTATATTTTTCAATGAAATTTCTTCTGAAAAAAAATTGCTATCCATAAGTTTCTCCTTTTTTCTTTACATCAATAGCTGTTTTTATGCTATGAATAGAAAAAAGTATAGCTTATGGATAGCATGGTTGTCAATGCATGGAAATTCTACAGCATGGTTTTTCTGAGCTCTTCGCCGCTTAAAGCACTTAGGTAAGCCGGTGCGATATCGAAGATCGTCTTGCAGCCGGTATTTCCTTCCTTTTGCAGGCGGTAAGCTGCTCTTGCGTAAGCTAAAAGCACAGAACCTGTAAATTCCGGATTGGAATCCAGTTTTAAATTATATTCGATGATGTGTTTATGTTCTTTTTCGTGTCCTGTTACGCCGCTTCTTAAAACGAAACCACCATGAGGAAGTCCGGCGTGATTTTTCTGCAGTTCCTCTTCGGAAATAAAGGTGACGGTAGTATTATAATCGGAAAAGTAATTCGGCATTTCTTTGATCGCCTTTTCGATTGCCGCTTTATCGGCACCGTCCTCTGCTACGACAAAGCACTCTCTGGTATGCTTGTCTCTGGTTGTAAGCTCCGGATTTTCTCCATTGCGAACCTTCGCAACGGAGTCCTCTACGGGAACCGTATATTGTCTTGCATCCTTTACACCTTCTATGCGGCGGATCGCATCAGAATGTCCCTGACTGACACCGCGTCCCCAGAAGGTATAGTTTTCACCCTCCGGCAGTACGGCAGTGGATACCATGCGCAGCAGGGAAAACATTCCCGGGTCCCAGCCGACAGAGATGACACCGATTTTATTGCCTTCCTTTGCAGCCTTATCTACATTTGCATAATGCTCCGGTATGCGCGCGTGTGTATCAAAGCTGTCTACAACATTGAACATGGAAGCATATTTCGGTGTCTGCTCCGGCAGGTCGGTCGCGGAACCGCCGCCTAAGATCAGAACATCGATCTTATCCTTGAAATCCGGAAGCTCTGATTCCGCATAGACATTGACGCCTTCTGTCTTGATTGCTACCGTGGAAGGATCTCTCCTGGTGAATACGGCAACTAACTCCATATCTTCATTTTGTGTGATTGCGGACTCTACTCCGCGGGATAAATTTCCATAACCTAAAATACCGATACGAATACTCATAATCTGTTAACCTCCTGATAAAAAATTTGATAACACTCATTACTGTACTGCAATTTTTTAAAAATGGCAAGTTCTTCTAAAATCTTAAACGAAAATATCTGTCAATAAGCAGTTCCTTGTGCTATACTGATAATAATAGCGATTTTATCAGGAGGAAACGACAGATGACTAAAAGGTATCAGTTTGGGAATCCGATTGAGACAGAGGCGGTTCTTTATAAGCCGGATATTACAAAAGGAGAATGTGAATGGCTGCAGCAGAGTGGGCGTGGCTTTTCGTGTCACTTGTCCCGTGAGACGATTGTTTACGGATTAGGAGAAAGTGTCCGGGGAATCAATAAAAGAGGATGGCTGTACAGGAGCTTCTGTTCGGATGAGCCGGAGCACAGAGAGGACAGGCATTCCCTTTACGGAGCACATAATTTTCTGCTTTTAAGCGGTGATGTGTATAGAAAAGAGGACACGGAAGATGCTCTGCCGGGACAGAAAAATATCGGATTCTTTTTTGATACGCCGGGTGAGATTGTTTTTGATATCGGTTATACGAAAAGTGACCAGATGGAAATTACTTTTTCCGATTTTGATCTGGAGCTCTATGTTATGGAAGGAGATTCTCCGGATGAGGTGGTATCAGAATTCCGGGAGCTGGCCGGCAGAAGTTATATTCCGCCCAAATGGGCATTTGGCTATGGACAGAGCAGATGGAGCTATGAAACATCAGATGATGTGCGAAAGATTGCAGAAGAACATAAAAGACTGAAGATTCCACTGGATAGTGTCTATCTGGATATTGACTATATGGAGCGGTATAAGGATTTTACGATTGATGAAAAGAATTTCGGGGATTTTGATCAGCTTGTGCGCGAGATGAAGGAGGAAAAAATCCATCTTGTGCCGATCATTGATGCCGGTGTGAAAATAGAGGAAGGCTATGATGTCTATGAAGAAGGGAAGGAAAAGGGATATTTCTGTAAGGATGAGAACGGAGAAGATTTTACCGTCGGCGTCTGGCCCGGAAAGTGTCATTTCCCCGATATGCTGAATGAAGAGGCAAGACATTGGTTTGGCGATAAATATCACTTGCTTACGGATCGTGGAATTGATGGGTTTTGGAACGATATGAATGAGCCGGCAATCTTCTATTCAGAAAAACGGCTGGAAAAGGTCTTTTCCCGCATGAGGGAACTAATGGGTGAAAATCTGGACATTGACACCTTTTTTGAAATGACCGGAATGGTTGCGGGGATTGCAAATCACAGGGAGGACTATGAAAGCTTTTATCATTCCTATCCTTATGCGCCGGGGGACAGAAAAATCCGGCATGATAAGGTACATAATCTGTATGGATATTATATGACGAGGGCGGCTGCGGAGTCGCTTGAGAAGTTGAGCCCGGAGAAGAGGATTTTGCTGTTCTCAAGGGCTTCCTATATCGGCATGCACCGCTATGGAGGCATCTGGCAGGGAGATAATATGTCATGGTGGTCCCATCTTTTACTGAACATTAAAATGATGCCGTCACTTAATATGTGCGGTTTTTTGTACACAGGTGCCGATCTGGGAGGTTTTGGCTCGGATACGACAGAGGAGCTTCTGCTTCGATTTTTATCCTTTGGTGTTTTTACACCGCTGATGAGAAACCATGCGGCAAAGGGGACGAGAAGACAGGAAATCTACTGTTTTGAGAATATAGAATGCTTCCGGGATATTCTGAAGGTGCGTTATCGTTTGCTGCCATATCTGTACAGTGAATATATGAAGGCAGCTTTAAGGGGAACGATGATGTTCCGGCCGCTTGCGTTCCGCTATCCCGGGGATAAGATTGCGAGACATGTGGAGGATCAGCTTTTACTGGGCGAAGAGCTTATGATTGCACCGGTCTATGAACAGAATGCAATCGGCAGAGCTGTCTATATCCCTGAACGGATGAAGCTTTTCAGGTTCCGCGGAGACAGTATAGATGAAGAGAGGGTTTATGAAAAGGGATATTATTTTGTGGACATGCCTTTAGGAGATATCTGTATATTTTTGAGAGAGGGACATAAAATTCCTGTAGCAGATTCCGCTCTGCGTGTGGAAAATGTACCTGTAGAAAAGCTTGAAATCTATTCCTTCGGTGAAAAGGCGGAACCGTATGAATTATACGCAGATGACGGGGAGACAAGAGAATATTCTCTGGAGAAGAATATAATCCGTATTTGAGTAATCCGCCTGAGGGCACGGCAGGCAGGGGAAGCTTCTCTTCCCCGCCCGATGGCGCAGGGAGAAAGGAGTATTTTCGATGGAAAGTACATCTTTAAATAAAACAAATAAAAAAATATGTGCGGCTCTTCTCGCTCATGTAGATGCCGGGAAAACGACATTGTCTGAAGCCATACTTTATACAAGCGGTAAGATAAAAAGCACCGGACGCGTAGATAACGGAGATGCCTATTTAGATACGAATGTCATGGAAAAAGAGCGGGGGATTACAATTTTCTCAAAGCAGGCGCTATTTTCCTATAAGGGGCTTTCGGTTACTTTATTAGATACACCGGGACATGTCGATTTTTCGGCAGAGATGGAACGAACCCTGCAGGTGCTTGATTATGCGGTTCTTTTAGTCAGTGCCGCAGATGGTGTGCAGGGGCATACGAAGACGCTCTGGTCTCTTTTAAAGCGGTATGGGATTCCTACCTTCCTTTTTGTCAATAAAATGGATCAGCCGGGTGCGGATAAGGAAAGGCTGCTTTTGGAGTTAAAGGAAAGCTTAAGTGATAACTGCGTTGATTTCGAGGAGGAAAACGAAGCTTTTTTTGATGCCGTTGCGATGACGGAAGAAGCTGCCATGGAGGAATTTTTAGAGTCCGGTCTGGTTTCGGAGGAGAAAATAGTCTCACTGATACAGAACAGAAAATTATTTCCTTGTTTCTTTGGTTCTGCGTTGAAGCTTGAGGGGATTGATGTGCTTTTAGATGGTCTGGCAAAATATACAAAGGAGCCATTCTACCCGGAACAATTTGCGGCACGGGTGTATAAGGTCGGGCGGGATGAAAAGGATCAAAGACTGACTTATTTAAAGGTGACAGGAGGAACCTTGAAAAACCGGCAGCTGATCCGCGGTTTTGATGCGCTTGGAGAAGAATGGGAGGAAAAGATTACCGGAATCCGTATTTATTCCGGTGAACAATTTGAGGCACCCGGTGAAGTGCCTGCAGGGACAGTTTGTGCGGTCTTGGGACTTTCCGGAACCTTTGCAGGTCAGGGACTCGGGGAGGAAAAAGAAGCGAATATGCCGGTTCTGGAACCGGTGCTGACCTATCGGCTGTCTCTTCCGAAGGGCTGCAGTGTAAATGCGTTTCTGCCGAAGCTTCGGCTTTTAGAGGAGGAGGTGCCGGAGCTTAAGCTTGTATGGGAAGAGGAAGTGTCTGAAATACAGGTTAAGATGATGGGAGAGGTGCAGATTTCCATTTTAAGGCAGATGATCTGGGACAGGTTTCATGAAGATGTCCGTTTTGATGAGGGGAGTATTGTTTATAAAGAAACCATCGCAAATTCTGTGATTGGAGTCGGGCACTTTGAGCCTTTGCGCCATTATGCAGAGGCACATCTTAAACTGGGGCCCGGAGAAAGCGGAAGCGGGATTCAGGTGCGGACGAATTGCAGTGAGGATATCTTAAGCAAGAACTGGCAGCGTCTGATCTGTACCCATGTCCTGGAAAGGGAACACAGGGGAGTGCTGATTGGAGCGCCTCTTACTGATGTGATTGTCACTCTGGTATCCGGAAAAGCACATTTAAAGCATACGGAGGGCGGGGATTTCAGACAGGCGACCTACCGTGCGATCAGACAGGGACTTATGAAGGCGGAGAATGTGCTTTTGGAACCTTATTTTGATTTCAGGCTGGAGCTTCCGACAGAGTTTTTAGGGCGTGCCATGACGGATATGGAAAAGCTTTCCGGAAAATTTCAGGCACCGGAAAATGACGGAGAGAGAAGTGTGCTCACCGGTTATGCGCCTGTGGCTACGGTGCGCAATTATGGAAAAGAGGTTTCTTCCTATACAAAGGGGGAAGGGATATTTTCCTATACCCTGAAGGGATATTTTCCGTGCCATAATCCGGAAGAGATTATAGAAAATTCTTCCTATGATCCGGAGATGGATGTATTTCAAACACCGGACTCCGTATTCTGCAGCCATGGGGCGGGATATACAGTGCCATGGTATGAGGTGGAGGAGCATATGCATCTGCCGTTGGAAACAGTACAGGAGGATGAGGAGGAACTATTCAAGAAGGCGGCGGACACCTTTCGTGTGGAGCGGAAAGCTTCTCCGGAGGAGTATTTTATGGGAGAAGAGGAAGCGTTGTCGATCATTAACCAGACTGCTTATGCCAACAGGAAAAAGGACACAAAAAATCCGTATAAAAAGACAAAGAGAACCGTGGATTCCACCGCATATAAAAGGACATCAAAGAAGGTGGATACGGAGCGTTATCTTTTGGTGGACGGTTATAATATTGTCTTTGCGTGGAAGGAGCTACATGAGCTTGCAAAGGAGAATATCGATGCGGCAAGAGGAAGGCTGATGGATGTTTTGTGTAATTATCAGGGATATAAAAAATGTACCCTGATCCTGGTGTTTGATGCGTATAAGGTCAAGGGGAATCTTGGCGAAATGTATGATTATCACAATATCCATATTGTCTATACGAAGGAAGCTGAGACGGCAGATCAGTATATTGAAAAGCTGGCACATAAGATCGGAAGGGAAAAGGATGTGACCGTGGCAACCTCTGACGGATTGGAGCAGCTTATTATCCGCGGACAGGGCTGCAAGCTGATCTCGGCAAGAGAATTTTATGAGGAAGTAAAGCGTGTCGAGGAGCTGATCCGGGATGCGCTGCCGTGACGGAAACTGCAGACAAACAAAGTTTTATTTTTCAAATGATGTTCCGGCTGTGACCGGAGTTGGGAATTGCTTTTTTGATTATTTTGTTATAGTATAATGGGAGAAAGAACACAGATGGCAGGAGGCAGTTATGCAGGAGATTACATTTGATGTAAAGTTAAAGACAAAGGATTTATTTGATTATACCATGCGTCATACGTATTTAAGCGTATCGGGAGTTTTTAGTTTACTGATCAGTTTTGGAAGTCTTGTGGTCTGTCTTGTGAAATTTAGGGATTTCCAGATTTCCACGATTGGTGTACTGCTCTTTATCGCACTTTTGTTTCCGGTGATTCAGCCGGCGCTTTTATATATGAAATGCAGAAAACAGGTAAAAAAGAGTAAGGATATCAATGAAAAGCTGACTTATCATATCACGGATGAACTTATCACGGTGAGTCAGGATGAAAATAAAGCAGAGATTCACTGGTATGAAATTCGAAAGGCTGTGTACCTGAAAAAAGCGATTTACTTGTATATGTCACCTGTGCGTGCGTTTATTTTCCCGGCAGATCAATGTGGTGGGAAATTTGATGAGCTGGTGGGTTTGTGCAGGCAGTCCATTGAAAAATATAAGGATTATGAGCCGGAGGATGAGGAGCATGCGTGAACGGGCATATCAAAGTCAGTCAGAGGAAGAAACCTTTGAAATTGCGGAGAGGCTTGGAAAGGATTGTAAGGGTGGTGAGATTTTTCTGCTAAACGGAGATTTAGGTGTTGGGAAAACCGTGTTTTCCAAGGGGCTGGGTAAAGGGCTTGGTATTACGGAACCAATTGTCAGTCCCACTTTTACGATTTTGCAGATTTACGAGGAAGGGAGACTGCCGTTTTATCATTTTGATGTGTACCGTATTTCGGACATATCGGAGATGGATGAAATCGGGTATGAGGACTATTTTTCTTCGTCAGGAGTATGCTTAATCGAGTGGGCGGAGCTTATTCGCGACATTTTGCCGGACAGGTGTATATCCGTGACGATTGAGAAAGAGCTCTCTAAGGGAGAGAGCTATCGGAATATTCGAATTTGCCGGTATGAATAAGCCCGTCGCAATATATACAACATAATATTAAAATTTGAGAGGTTCGCAATCATCTAAATATATGCACAGAAGGAAAGGAGAAATAAAATGACACATAGTAAGGATGAGGAATGTATTTTTTGTAAGCTGGCGGGGGGAGATATCCCCACCAATGCAATTTATGAGGATGAGGATTTTAAGGTGATCATGGATGCGGCACCTGCTTCTAAGGGACACTGTATTATCCTGCCAAAAACACATGCAGCAAATATTTTTGAGCTTCCGGAGGAATATTTGGAAAAAATTATGATTGTTGCAAAAAAATGTGCGAAGGTTCTGATGGAAACGCTTCACTGTGATGGAATCAATATTTTACAGAATAACGGTGAAGCCGCAGGACAGACGGTGTTTCATCTGCACGTGCATCTGATCCCACGGTATAAAGGTGATACAGTAAATATTAAATGGACTCCGACGGAACCGGAGGATACTGCAGCGCTTGCAGAGATAATCCGGAACGGATTTTCTGATTAGATGAAATTAATGTACTAAATCATGGACAAGCAATAAGACAGAAAATCTATTCGCTCTTTTGGTTCAACTCGTCTAAATTCATTTGATACATCGGGAGAAAGTCGGAGAGAAAAACCTCGGCTTCTTCACAGTTTAAGGCGCTGATAGAAGCTCTGGTGGTCTCTTCAGCGCTTTTAAATTCCTGGTTTCCGGCGTTTGCTTCTTCTAAACATTTAATCAGTGCGGATATTTTATCTGCTGCCTTTACTAAAAGATGCGCCTCTTTATCCCTTGGCTGTTCGATGAAATAAGCTTCGTAATCATTTCTTAAATAGTCAGGAAGCATATTTAAAAGGCGATAGGAAGCAACTTTTTCAATCTGCTTATAGGCAGATTGGATTTCCGGGTTATCATATTTAATCGGTGTAGGCATGTCGCCGGTAATGATTTCTGTACAGTCATGGTAGATTCCGAGCAGGGCAACATGCTCCGGTTCATAGTGCTTTCCGAAACGATTGTTGCCGATCAGTGCAAGTGCATGGGCAATAATAGCTACCTCTAAGGAATGCTCACTGATATTTTCTCTGACGGAATTTCTCATCAAAGCCCAGCGCTCAATATACTTCATGCGGGCTAACATAGCAAAAAAAGAATAATGTTTCATGGCTGGTCTCCTTATGATGTTTGCTTTTCTAACATTTTTTTAATATACATTCCGGTGTAGGATGCTTTGTTTTTGGCGACCTCCTCCGGAGTTCCTGTGGCAACGATGGTGCCGCCCATATCTCCACCCTCCGGTCCGATATCGATAATATAATCTGCTGTTTTGATCACATCCAGATTATGCTCAATCACGACAACCGTATTTCCGCTGTCAGACAATTTGCGTAAAATGTCAATAAGCTTGTGTACATCAGCAAAATGTAAACCCGTGGTTGGTTCGTCTAAAACATAGATTGTTTTTCCGGTTCCGCGCTTGCTAAGCTCAGTGGCAAGCTTGATTCGCTGTGCTTCACCGCCGGAAAGCGTCGTGGATGGTTGTCCGAGTTTGATATAAGAAAGTCCGACATCATAAAGTGTTTCAATTTTACGTCGGATTTTTGGCAGTGGTTCAAAAAAGTGCAGAGCCTCTTCTACTGTCATATCTAAGACATCAGCAATATTTTTTCCCTTGTATTTTACCTCTAAGGTATCGCGGTTATATCGTTTGCCGTGGCAGACTTCGCAGGGAATATAAATGTCCGGTAAAAAGTTCATCTCGATTTTATTGATTCCGTCGCCACTACAGGCCTCGCAGCGCCCTCCTTTTGCATTAAAGCTGAAACGACCTTTCTTATAGCCCTTTGCCTTTGCATCCGGAGTTGCGGCAAACAGATCACGGATCAGGTCGAATACGCCGGTATAGGTTGCCGGATTTGAACGGGGGGTTCGTCCGATCGGAGACTGGTCAATTGCGATAATCTTATCAAGCTTGTTCGTTCCTGTGATGGTTTTGTGTTTCCCGGGGATCGTATGAGCGCGGTTTAAGGTTTTAGCAAGACTTTTGTATAAAATTTCGTTGACTAAAGAGCTTTTTCCGGAGCCCGATACACCGGTCACACAGGTCATTACACCCAATGGGAATTTTACATCAATATTTTTCAGGTTATTTTCTGCCGCTCCTTTGACGGCAATGAAACCGGTCGGTTTTCTGCGGACGGCAGGTACAGGAATTTGTATACGTCCGCTTAAATATGCTCCGGTCAGGGAATTCTTATTTTTCATGATATCCTTTGCGGTACCGGAGGCGACGATTTCGCCACCGTGGATACCGGCACCCGGACCGATATCGACAATAAAGTCTGCGGCAAGCATAGTATCCTCATCATGCTCGACAACGATCAAGGTATTTCCTAAATTTTTCAGGCGCTTTAAGGTGTTTAACAGTTTGTCGTTATCCCGTTGGTGAAGTCCGATACTCGGTTCATCTAAAATGTAGGCAACGCCGACAAGCCCGGAACCGATCTGGGTGGCAAGACGGATTCGCTGCGCCTCACCGCCGGAAAGCGAACCGGCATTTCGGGCAAGGGAAAGATAATTCAGTCCGACATCCATTAAAAAGCCGAGTCTGGCATGAATTTCCCGGAGGACAAGCTCACCGATCGCAAGCTGTCTTTTCGTTAATTCCAGTGAGGACATGAAATCTACGAGATCGCTGATGGACATTTCTGTAAGCTCCGCAATGTTCTTATCTCCAATAGTGACAGCTAAGATCTCCGGCTTTAGACGTCTGCCTCTGCAGGAACCGCAGGGAATGATGTCCATAAAGGATTCGTACTCTTTTTTGGACAGCTCTGAAGCCGTTTCCCGGTACCTGCGTTCTACATTTCGTATTACGCCCTCAAATGGAATATCGTAAACGCCGGTTCCGCGCTGACCGGTATATTTCACCCGGACGGTTTTTCCGTTTGTTCCGTGCATGATCAGATTTTTAGCCTCTTCAGAAAGATCCTTATATGGAACATTCAGATCAAAGCCGTATTCTTTTGCTATGGCATCTAAGATGCATCTTCCGTAGCTGCCCTCCTTGGTGGCAGACTGCCAGCCGGGTACGGCAAGAGCACCATCCGGGATACTTAAAGTATCATCGGGAATCATGAGTTTTTCCGAAAATTCCATGCTGAAACCGAGACCGTGACAGGTTTCACAGGCGCCAAAAGGATTGTTAAAGGAAAAGCTTCTCGGTTCGATTTCCGGAATGCTGATACCACAGTCCGGACAGGAAAAGCTTCTGCTGAACCGGATCGGTTCGCTACCCGGAATATCAATGGTCATCAGACCGTCAGAAAGCTTTAAAACGGTTTCGATCGAGTCGGAAAGTCTGCTCTCGATACCCGGACGCACGATCAGACGGTCTACTAAAATATCAATATTGTGTTTTTTATTTTTCTCCAATGAAATATCTTCTGACAGCTCATAGAGGTGTCCATCGACAACAACGCGGAGATAGCCGCTTTTTCTGGCAGATTCGAAGACTTTTTTATGCTCGCCTTTTCTGCCGCGGACGATTGGAGCAAGCAGTTGAAGCTTGGTTCCCTCTTCATAAGTCATGATTTCGTCAACCATTTGGTCTACAGACTGCTTTTTGATCTCTTTTCCGCAATTTGGACAATGCGGAATCCCGGCTCTGGCAAAAAGAAGACGGTAATAATCATAGATTTCCGTTACGGTGCCGACGGTCGAGCGCGGATTCCGGTTCGTAGATTTCTGGTCGATGGAAATGGCAGGTGAAAGTCCCTCTATACTTTCCACTTCCGGTTTTTCCATTCTGCCCAAAAACATGCGTGCATAGGAAGACAGAGACTCCATGTAGCGTCTCTGGCCCTCCGCATAAATGGTATCAAAGGCGAGAGAGGATTTACCTGAACCGCTAAGTCCCGTAAGGACGATAAAAGAATCCCGGGGCAGGTCGATACTGACATTTTTAAGATTGTGCTCTCTGGCTCCTTTGATACGGATGTATTTTTTTAATTCTTCGTGATTTCCCATAAAATATTCCTCTCAGTTTTCTGTTTTATCAATTCATTTTCTATTCTGAAAATAGCAGAAGATGCCAGCTGCGGTAAGACAAACCGGCACTTTGCACATTATAGCATATTTAATATAAAAAATCAAGAACGTATGTTCTTTTTGCGTTTCGGATAAAGCTCCGACAAATGGTTTACAGTGGTAAAAGTAGATTGAAAAAAGGTGAAAAAAGGCGTTAAAAGACCGAAAATATTTTATTGAAAAAAGAGTAATATAAGCCGAAATATGTTAAAATTGTAACGGTATGTGCTTACTGTTTAGAGAGAAATATGTTTATTCAGATTACATTGGCTCGTATAAAGGGAGGCGGATTTTTTGGAAGGTAAGAAGCGAAAGAGAATTGCTGTTTGTTCAGCAGGTATCAATGTGGAATACAATGATAGTTTTTTGCAGGCTGCACGTTCCGTCGCAGAAAAAAGAGACTATCAGCTCCTTTATTTTAATTCGTTCAGTTCTTTTTTTGAATACAAAAAGCATGATATCGGAGAGGCAAATATTTTTCGGCTGATCAATTATGATATGATCGATGGCTTGATCATACTTAGTGAGACTTTTAAAAATGCGGAGGTTCGTCATTCAATCATTACGGATGCATTAGAACATAATGTGCCGGTTGTTTCTATTGATGATTCTGCCGAGGGCTGCTATAGTATTAATTTTCGCTATTCGGCTGCTATGGAGGAGATCATTTCCCATCTGATCGAGGAACATCATTTTACAAAAATTAATTTTATCGCGGGAATGAGAGATAATGAATTTTCAGAAGAGAGATTGGATGTATACAGGCGCGTCCTTAGGGCGCACAATATTCCGGTTGAAAAGGAACGGATCGGCTATGGGGATTTTTGGGCTCTTCCGGCAAGAGAGGCGGCGAAAAAGTTTTTGGAAAGTGACCTGCCGCTTCCGGAGGCGATTGTCTGTGCAAATGATTCCATGGCACTTGCTGTGATCGATCTTCTGACAGAAAGGGGAATATTGGTTCCGGAGGAAATCATTGTAACAGGCATGGACGGAATCAGGGAAGCTCTTGTACATACTCCGGCGATGATTACAGCGAAGCACAATTTTTATGCTTCGATTGAGAAGGCATTTGATATGATCGAGGCACATGGCACGGAACATCAGGAGGAACCGGAAGCATGGTTGGATTCCGAGGTGCTTTATGATGATCTGGAGGAAGAGAAGAACCGTAGCCTGAGTCAGGATCGTTGGCAATACGGAAAGCTGACCAGAAATCTTTATGATCGTATCGATGATTTTGAATATTTTATTCGAAAGCAGATTACTTTTTCAGAAGAATTGATCGACAATAACTCCTTTCAAGAGGTTTTTGACCATTTGAGGGAATATCCTAAAATATCAAATTTTTTCGGCTCAGATACATTCTGGTTGTGTATTATTGATGACTATATGACAGAAAAAGAAGTTATGACAGAAATTATCGAGGATGCAAAGAAGCAGCGGCTGGGATATTCGGAAACAATGAATGTGATGTTAGACAAGAGGAATGGAGTGTGGTTTGGAATCACGGATTTTAAACTGGAAAATCTTCTGCCGAATATTGATCTGATCATGGAGGAAGAGCCGTATTTGATGTTTTTTCCGCTGCATATTTTGGACAAGACGATCGGATATGCTGCAGTTGCTTATAAACCAGAGATGATGAATATGTATCATACTTATCAGTTCTTTATGAATCTGGCTACAGCATTGGAGAATACTAAAATCCGTCAGCAGCAGATGACGCTCATCAATAATCTGGAAGTGAAATATATCCATGATCCGATGACAGGTCTTTTGAACAGGAGAGGCTTTTATCAGCAGCTGGAGCCTGTTTATAAAAAATGTATGATTTCTGAGCAGCAGATGATGTTCATTTCGGTGGATTTAAATGGACTGAAGCCGATCAACGATACCTATGGTCATCAGGATGGTGATTTTGCGATTTCGACGGTTAGTAAGGCATTGTTAGGAGCATCAGAAGGAAAATGGGCATGTGCCAGATTTGGCGGGGATGAATTTGTGGCAGCAGGCAAGATTACTTCTGAGCAGGAGATGACTGAATTTTGCAGGCGGATCAAGGATTATCTGGTAGCATTTAATCAGATATCTGAAAAGCCTTATAATATAAGTGCCAGTATTGGCGCGGTTTGCGGGATACCTACAAGGGACAGTTCCATGGATCAGTTTATCAATGAAGCGGACGAGAAGATGTACGAGGATAAGGAGAAGCATCATTCAAGGCGAAGATAAGCTTGAGCGCAGTCTTCGGTGAATATACATAAACCGCAGAATCAACGGTCTTCATTCTCCCGGATTGATGTGAGACTCTGAGAGAGTGAAGACTTTCGTGGTAAAAGACTTCAAGGAAAGAGGGAGAAATGGAAAAGGTTAAAATAAGAATTCAGAAAATCAGTAGAATTTTAATGATTATATGCAGGATTGCCAGAGTGATTATGTTTGTTTCAATTGGCGTTGTTGCCGTTCTTTTGATCGGGGCATGCTTTAGTGATGAAATTATGCAGCATGCCAGAAATATTTTGCAGCAGGAGGAATTTGTTGCCGGTGTTCTTAGCGGACTCAGAGATAATAAAATATTGGGCAAGGTTTCTTTAAGGACAATCGTAATCGTCAGCGGCTTAATACATATTTTATCAAGACTGGTATTTGTTCTGTATCTGAATCTTTTTAAAAATCTGTTAGAATATATTGCAAATGGAGACAAGCCATTTACAGTGAAAAACGCAAAAAGGATTCGAAGAATTTCCTATACGATGCTTATTCTGATTTTTTATACTCCGCTGATTGCGGTGACTTTGTTTTTTGTGATGCTGTTCTTTTCCTATTTGTTTGAATATGGTGCCTTTCTGCAGGATGAAGCAGATGAAACAAACCGGATTCAGGAGGAGATGATCGTATCCTTTGCTGAAATTACGGAAAATAAGTCTGAACAGACCGGAAAGCATGTAAAGAGGGTTGCGGAATATTCTAAGATTCTTGCTGCTGAAATGGGGCTTGATGGCGAGCAGATCAGTCAGATTTATTTGGCTTCGATGATGCATGATATCGGAAAGCTTCTGATTGATGCGCAGATTTTAGAGAAGCCGGGAAGATTGACGGATGAAGAATATACGGAGATCAAAAAGCATTCCGGATATGGCGGGGAACTGTTAAAATCCGTAGAGGGCGATGTGATGAAGTTAGCTAAGACGATTGCGCTGGAGCATCATGAACGCGTAGACGGTAATGGGTACCCGGAGGGAAAATCCGGAGAGGATATCAGTATGGCCGGGAAGATCGTTGCAGTAGCAGATGTCTATGATGCTTTGACCAGTAAAAGGAGTTATAAAGAGGCGTGGGAGGATTCCCGCGCCTATGATGAGATTGTGAAGGGCAGTGGTACACAGTTTGACGCAGAGGTGGTGGAGGTCTTTAAAAGGGCATATGATAAGATCAATGCGGTCAGACTGCAGTTTGCAGATGAAAAATAGTTGCTGTTCACGATTTCGCCGTTCCGGTAACAGCAGTGCTCTCAGTACATTAGGGTGTGAACAGTGACTAAAATCAATCACTTCTTCTGCCGAACAAAAGTACCAGTCTCAAAAGCTGAAGAAGTGTAGAGACTGCTGCAGTAATATAGGTGAGAGCTGCGGCTGTAAGTACCTTTTTTGCGTCCCGGACTTCGTTTTCATATAAGATTCCGTTTTCTTTTAAGATTTTTAATGCCCTTCCGGAGGCGTCAAATTCCACAGGAAGAGTGATCACCTGAAAAAGAAAGGTGCAGGCAAAGAGAAGGATTCCAAGCTGTATCAATCCGAAATAGCTTAAAAAAACACCGATTAAAATAATTGGAATGGATAGTTTGGAACCGATATTTGCAATCGGAACAAATGCGCTTCTTAAACGGATTGGAAGATAATCTGTATGGTGTTGGATGACATGCCCGCATTCGTGGGCAGCAACGCCGATTGCCGCGACCGAGGAGGAACCATAAACCGTGTCCGATAAACGGACCACCTGACTTCTGGGATCGTAATGATCGGTCAGATTTCCGCGGATGTGTTCAATCCGGACATCGTTGATTCCGGCACTGCGCATGATTTGTGCAGCAACCTGTTCCGCAGTGATACCGCTCACTGAGCGGACACGGCTGTATTTTTGATAGGTTCTGTTTACATTTGCGGAAGCGATCATGCAGATGACCGCTCCGATAATGACTAAAATGTAAGTCGGATCAAGATATGAATAATACATTCCCATTTTGCCTTCTCTCCTTCGTGCTATTTGTTATTATGATAAATTCGTCAACTATAGTATAGTATGCAATATTTTGCTTAATTCAATTCAGAAGGCTTTTCTGTTTCATATTCGGAAAAAGAAGTGGTTTTTCCGGCATTGCCTGTATCGGCTTTACTGCTGTATGAATCTGTAACCGTGATGGTGAGCTTGCTTGTGCCCTTGGATAATACTTTTCCGCTGCTGTCCTTCACGGGGACGGTGTTGCCTTCTGCATCCTGTATTTTTCCGGCACAATTCAGTGTGGTTAGGGTGCTGTTTTCCGTAACAGTCCAGACAGAGTTTTTGTCAATGGTTATATTACAATACCCGTCTCCGCCGTCACCGGCATTGCTCTCGTCGTCTTTAACGGCACCATCCAGAGTGCTTCCCTCTGTCATATAGAGGTCTAATTTACTGATGCTGTCCCAGATGATGTCTCCCTTCATATTTTGGCTGATGCCGGTAAACAGGCAGTCGGCACCGTTGGAACCGGAGCTTCCCCAGCCTCTCTGATTGCTGTTTCCGGTACATTTTAAGAAGAAATCATTGTCTCCCGTGTTATTGATCGCTACTCCTTTCAGGGTAAAGGTGGACTCTGTATTGGTCGTATAGAAGGTTCCACCGTTTTTGGTAGTGATACTTCCGCCTGTCATTTCAAAATTACTGTTTCCCTCTTCGGAATCTCCGGACATACTTTGGTATAAAATGATATTCCAGGTACAGTCATTCTGGTTGTCTTCCGGCATGTTTCCGGTTAAATTACTGTCATACAGGCGGATGGAATTTTGTCCTTCAATACAGATGGCTTCGGAGTTTGTCGCTTCGAGCTGTGCATTAGAAACTGTGATATCTGCAGTGCTGTAAATTGCAGGAGAACCGGTTCCATTTGAAGTATAAGAGCCGCCTTTTACAACCATCTTACCGCCGCCCCTGTCGCTTCGGATCGCTGCAGAGGACTGTCCGTTTGTTGTAACGGTATTGTCCCATGCATATAATGTACCGCCGCCTGCGACATGAATTCCACCGGAGGTTCCCTGCTTCGTAGAAATCGTACTGTTTGAGATATAAGCCTTTGCTTTTTCACTGTAGGAGAACAGTCCGGCACCACCAGCAGCGTCGCTGGTGATCGTGGTGTTACTTACATAGGCGGTCCCCTCTGTATTTAGGATGGAAGCACCTACTCCGTAAAAGCTTGAGCTGTCACCACCGGTGCTGTCAGAAGAAGTGCGCTCAATTGTGCTGTTTTTGATCGTAACGGCAGCACCCTCTGAAACGTGGATCGAATTTTCGTCTGTTCCGGTTGAAGAAATGGTTTCATCAGAAACCGTTTCGTCAGATGTATATGTTTTAACGGCATCGTAGCTGTCCGGTGCCTCTCCTCCGCCGCCCGGCGCACCGCCTTCCGGAGGTTCTCCGTCAGGAGAATTGCCGCCCGGTCCGCCTTCCATGGAGCTGCCGTTTGGGGAAGCTGTTGCTTCAGAAGTTGTGGTGGT
>CADBMH010000168.1 GCA_902795705.1 uncultured Lachnospiraceae bacterium
CAAGGTTTGTGGTCGTAAATGGTGAGAGGGTTTCGGAGTTTTATAAGATTCAGGATGGCGATAAGATTGAGGTCTTAGATTATTATACCTTGCAGCAGGTTCTGGAAATGATGGATATTGCCTATTATTCCAATGTTACGGTTAATAATCTGCCTGCAGATAAGGATACAAAGATCTATGATAACTTTACTGTGCTCTGTGATGTGGAGGAGCAGATTCCGATTGATTATATCGGTGGTGTAACGGAAGCGGAGCTTGACAGGGGTTCGGAGGAAGAAAAGAAATCTGAGGAGGAAGCGGCAGAAATTGCGGTTTTCTCAAGCAAGAAGGCAGAGAAAGAGGAAGAAGAGGAGAGAGAAAAGGAAAAAGCTCCCGATGCGGAAATAAAAGCCGGAGAAGAGATAACATCTGAGGAAGAAAAAGGAACGGCAGCGGATTCCGAAGAAGGGGCAAAATCTGAGGAAGGCAAAGGAGCGGAAGAAGTTTCCGGAGAAGAGGCGAAATCTGAAGGAGAAAAAGAAAGCACCGGAGATTCTGATGGAAAGATGAAACCAGAGGAAGCAAAGGAATCAGATGTGAAGAGCGAATCAGAGGTTGAAAAGGAGTCGGAAAAGCCGGAAACTCCGGATGATGAGCCAATCGATGTACCTGTGATCAAAGAGGGAAAGCCGCGAAAGACCGGACCAAATGATATCATTATTACGGTGAATGGCGAGGCGGTTGTGTTAAAAGACAAGGCAAATTATATCTTTGTAGATATTCTTGACTTTTATCCTGTGGATACGGCAGTACCGCACGGAGACCGTTTGGAGATGAAGGTCAATGGCAAGGAATGTGACTTTATGGAGCCTGTGAAGGAGGGCGACGAGATCATTGTACAGTGGGTGAACAATAAATAAAAAACCGGAAGAAAATCAGATAAGGAACATGAGGAAAGATGAGAATTTGCAGTATTGCAAGTGGGAGCAGCGGGAATTGTATTTATATCGGTGACGGCAGACACCATATTCTGATCGATGCAGGAATCAGCAGAAAACGCATCGTAGAGGGCCTGGAGGCATTAGGTGTCCTGCCGGAGGAGCTTGACGGAATTTTGGTGACGCATGAGCACTCGGATCATATTAAAGGCATTCCGATGATGGAAAAGATGTTTGCGACACCGGTCTTTGCAACAGGCGGGACGTTAGCTGAGATCTGTGAAAAGGATAAAAACGGAGATGTCAGAAGCGAATGTCTGCATCAGATATATCCGGAAGAATCCTTTCGAATCGGAGATTTTCACATTACTCCGTTTCCGATGTCACATGATGCGGCAGAGCCGGTCTGCTACACGGTGGAATCGCATGGGAAAAAATTAGGCATGGCGACAGATCTCGGTATTTACGAGAGGCATACCGTGGAGTATCTGGGAGGGAGTGACTGTCTTATTCTGGAAGCAAATCACGATATCAGCATGTTAGAGGCCGGAAAGTATCCCTATGCATTAAAGCGGCGCATTTTGAGCAGCAAAGGACATTTATCCAATGAGGAAGCAGGCGAGCTTTTAAGCAAGCTGTATCACAGGAAGCTAAAGTATGTTTTTTTGGCACACTTATCAAAAGAAAATAATTATCCGAAGCTTGCTTATGAGGCGGTAAAATGTGAGCTGTGGGAGCGGCTTGGAATGACGGCACTGCCGTTTTCGATGTTCGTGGCAGAGAGGGATAAACCGTCTGCAGCGGTTGTTTTGGATTGACAATATGGGCTTAATCGGATGAACCGGAGGTATAGATTAGCATTGGAGGAAGAAATAAGATGAAAAAAACAGTTATTACAGTGGTAGGAAAGGACAGTGTCGGGATCATAGCAAAGACTTGTACCTATCTGGCGGAAAATCAGGTCAATATTTTAAATATTTCACAGACGATTGTAGATGGATTTTTTAATATGATGATGATCGTGGATACGGAGAATTTCGGAAAAGAGTTTGGAACGATGGTAGATGAGTTAGAGGCTCTTGGAGAGAAAATGGCATGCATCATTAAGGTGCAGCGGGAGGACATTTTTGACAGTATGCACCGGTTATGAACAGTCAGGGAGCCGTTAAGCTGACGACAAATCTTTTGATAACGGCATCTGTTTTGCATGTCGGAATAATACAGTCTTATGGAGGTTGGTATGATCAACATACAGGAGGTCCTGGAGACCAATGAAATGATTGAAAAGGAAAATCTGGATGTCAGGACGATCACAATGGGCATCAGTCTGTTGAATTGTATCGATACAGATATCGATCGTTTGAGTGATAAAATCTATGACCGCATTACAACGGCGGCAAAGGATCTTGTGGCAACAGGACAGGCGATAGAAAAGGAGTATGGGATTCCGATTGTAAATAAGAGGATTTCCGTGACACCGATTGCTTTGATCGGCGGTTCGGCGTGCCAGACATCAGATGACTATGTGAAGCTTGTAAGGGCACTGGACCGTGCGGCGAAAACGACCGGGGTGAATTTCATCGGCGGATACAGTGCATTGGTATCTAAGGGAATGACAAAAAGTGATGAGCTTTTGATCCGTTCGATTCCACAGGCGCTTGCTGAAACGGAGTTTGTCTGCAGCTCGGTCAATGTCGGCTCGACGAAGACGGGGCTGAATATGGATGCGGTCCGGATGATGGGAGAGGTCATTTTAGATACGGCGAAGGCGACAAAGGACAAGGACAGTATCGGATGCGCAAAGCTGGTAGTCTTTTGTAATGCGCCGGATGATAATCCGTTTATGGCGGGAGCATTTCACGGAGTGACTGAGGCAGATGAAATCATCAATGTAGGTGTCAGCGGTCCGGGAGTGATGAGAAAGGCATTGGAATCCGTACATGGTGCAGATTTCGGAACGCTTTGTGAAAAGGTGAAAAAGACAGCGTTTAAGATTACCCGCGTAGGACAGCTTGTGGCGAGAGAAGCATCGAAGCGGCTCGGTGTTCCGTTCGGGATCATTGATCTGTCACTGGCGCCGACGCCGGCGATCGGAGACAGTATTGCCGATATTTTTGAGGAAATGGGACTGGAGCGGGCAGGAGCGCCGGGGACGACAGCGGCACTTGCACTTTTAAATGACCAGGTGAAAAAGGGTGGCATTATGGCATCGTCTTATGTGGGAGGACTTAGTGGTGCGTTCATTCCTGTCAGTGAGGACAGAGGGATGATCCGGGCAGTAAATGACGGTGCACTGACGTTAGAAAAGTTAGAGGCGATGACCTGTGTATGCTCGGTTGGCCTTGATATGATTGCTATTCCGGGAGATACGAAGCCGGAAACGATTGCAGGAATCCTTGCGGATGAAATGGCGATCGGTATGATCAACCAAAAGACAACAGCGGCACGTCTGATTCCTGTTATCGGAAAAGATGTGGGTGATACGGTAGAGTTTGGAGGTCTTTTAGGCTTTGCACCTGTGATGCCCGTCAACTCGTTTGACTGTTCCGAGTTCATTCATCGTGGGGGAAGGATTCCGGCGCCGATACACAGCTTTAAAAATTAACGGAATATTCATGTTGTCAGAGCACTAAGATCGTTGTGAGCTGTCAGACGGGAACTATTGTGAATGGAAAAGAGATTGTATACAATTATACATTGACACAAATATTAGAAGTATGCTATAACATATATTGTGCGAACAGGGTACTATGGATCTGAATATAGTGCTAATAAAGAGGAAAAGTGAAAGGAGATTATCATGTCACTAGAGTTGTCAAAGAAAGCGGCAGCAGTAAAGCCGTCTTCTACATTAGCGATCACGGCAAAAGCAAAGGAGCTTAGGGCTGCAGGGAAGGATGTTGTAGGTTTTGGTGCAGGTGAGCCTGACTTTGATACACCGAAAAATATCTGCGATGCAGCAATCCGTGCAATTAATGAAGGCTTTACAAAATACACGCCGGCTTCCGGAATTAATGAATTAAAAGAGGCGGTCTGTCAGAAGTTTAAAAGCTTTAATCATTTGGAGTATACTCCGGAGCAGATTGTAATCAGTAACGGAGGAAAACATTCTCTGACAAATATATTTACGGCACTTTTGAATCCCGGAGATGAGGTGATTATTCCGGCTCCGTTCTGGTTAAGCTATCCGGAGATCGTAAAGCTTGCAGACGGTGTCCCTGTCATTGTAAAGATG
This sequence comes from uncultured Lachnospiraceae bacterium, assembly GCA_902795705.1. GTDB lineage: Bacteria > Bacillota > Clostridia > Lachnospirales > Lachnospiraceae > Butyribacter. The sequence continues at coordinate 4,153 of CADBMH010000168.1, forward strand.
ACAGAAAAGGAGAATTATAAATTGACTGCTGAGGCATTAGAGCGTGCAATTACAGATAAGACAAAGGCAGTTGTCATCAACACACCGAACAATCCGGTCGGAGTGTTGTATACGGAGGAGGAGCTTCGGGCGATTGCAGATGTGGTTGTGAAAAAGGACATCTATGTTGTAGCAGACGAGATGTATGAATATCTTGTTTACGGCGAGGAGAAGCATGTCAGCATCGCTTCCTTTAATCAGGAAATTTATGACAGGACGATTACCTGCAGTGGTCTGGCGAAGAGCTATTCTATGACGGGATGGAGAATCGGTTATACCGGATCTTCAAAAGAAATTGCGAAGATGATGGGAAGTGTGCAGAGTCATCAGACTTCGAATCCGAATTCGATCGCACAGAAGGCTGCGCTTGAAGCTCTGACAGGACCTCAGGACTCGGTGGTCATGATGCGTGAGGAGTTTGATAAACGCAGAAAATATATGTATCAGCGTGTCTGCGATATGCCTTATATCAGCGCTGCAGAGCCGACGGGTGCCTTTTATCTTTTTGTGGATGCCGGTGAGGTGATCGGGAAGGTACATAAGGGAGAAACGGTGGATTCTGTGGCAAAGATGGCAGATATCTTAATTAATGAATATAACACAGCGGTTGTCCCTTGTGCTGATTTTGGCTTTGAGACACATTTACGTCTGTCCTATGCAATCTCTATTGAACAGATTGAAAAAGGGCTGGACCGGATCGAGAGCTTTTTGAAGGAGTTATGATATGAAGGATATCAGAAAACCGGGCTTTTTTGGTGAGGCGGTTCATTTTAAGAATCGAAGTATGCTTCGCGAGGTTTTGACTGCATTTTTATTGTTTTTTATCGGAACCTTCATGGGCGCACTCATCCAGACGCCGGTGATGATGGTTTATTTCCTGACAGACAAGGAGTACTTAAATATGATCAGCTCCGGGCGCATTGATAACCAAACCATCATGGAGATGGTTTCGAAGATGCCGAACTGGGTTGTGGCGCTTACATTATGTGGCACAGCAGGGACATTGATTGCTACGATTTTTTATTATAAAGTCATAGAAAAAAGAAGCCTTTTGAGTCTGGGGTTTCAAAAAAAGCGAGCGGCAGGCTTTTATCTTTTTGGGATGCTCCTTGGCACCTGTTTTTTGGGATGTTGCTATCTGTCAGGCAGTGTCATGGGAATATACCGGATTGATTTTTCGATGACAGGAGAGAAGGCGGTTCCTGTGATTCTGTTGTTTTTTGTGGGGTATATGATTCAGGGACTTGCTGAGGAAGTGTTATGTCGTGGGTTTTTGTTTGTTGTTTTGACAAAGAAATATCCGGTATTTTATGCTTTAATACTTAGTTCGTTGTTTTATGCACTTTTACATGGTTTCCACAACAACGTATCGATTCTGGCGTATATCAATCTGATTCTGTTTGGAGGACTGATGGGGCTTTTGTTTCTGCGCTTTGAAAATATCTGGCTTGTTGGTGCCTTTCATGGTATCTGTGATTTTATCCTGACGAATGTTTTTGGGATGAAAGAAAGCGGACTGGAGGCAGATGAATTTCTTTTTTCTGTTCAGACAGCAGAGAACAGTGATGTTTTGCATGGGGGGAAATATGGTTTGACCGGTGGTCTGCTCCTTACGATCGTACTTGTTTTCGCAATTCTGCTGCTTTTGGTCGGAATGTACCATCGTCAGATGATCATACCGATTGAGGAAAATTTTGTACAGGAGGAAAAGGAGGAAGTTGCTCCTGTACTCCTGGAATATAGGGAGTTTAAGCGGGTGGATTTGGAAAGAGAAAAACCGGAGCCGTACCCGCCGATCGGAAAAGTGGAAGAAATGAATGAAAGGATCCTTCGTGAAGAGAAGGAAACATCAACTGTATTTGACAGAGATTATTTTAAGGATTAAACTTAGAACCAGTACATCAGAAATTCCATATAAAAGAATTAATTTCTGATCTACCGGAATCAGACAAAAAATTTTCTGAAAGGGAATGAATTTGACTGATTTGGGAAAATACAATAGAAGTTTAGTAACTAATCATTATCAAACGACAGGGGGTAAAAAATGGATTTAAAGTTAAAAGACAAGGTTGTAATGATTACCGGTTCTACCGGAGGTGTCGGTGAAGCGGTAGCAAAAGCATTTGCAGCTGAGGGCTGCAAGTTAGCTATCTCTTCAACAAAACAGGAGAAGTTAGATAAGCTGGTTCCGACGATTGACATTGCTCCGGAAAAACTTCTCACTTTTGTAGTTGATGTTACAAAAGAAGACCAGATCAAGGATATGGTGGAAAAGACAGTGGAAAAGTTTGGCAGACTGGATGTACAGGTCAATAATGCCGGATATGAGGGACTTAGTATTCCGGTTGATGATCAGACGATGGAAAATATGATGAATGTGTATAATGTCAATGTGTTTGGTCCGCTGTTCGGTATGAAGTATGCATTGAAACAGATGAAGAAGCAGGAAAGCGGTGCTATTGTAAATATTACGTCGCAGGGCTCTGTAACGGCGGCAGCTACGATGAGTGCCTATGTTTCCTCTAAGCATGCGGCTCTTGGTATTTCCAAGTGTGCGGCGCTTGAGGTGGCAGAGCTCGGAATCCACATTAACTGTATCGGACCGGGACCGATTGATACTCCGATGATGACAAAGCTTGAGAAGCAGGCGTTGGGAGAGGATGTTTCCAAGGAAGAGGCGATGAAGATTTTTGCAGATCCGTATCCGGATAAGAGATATTGTAAACCGGAGGAGGTTGCTGATCTGACACTCTTTTTAGCATCGGATCTGTCTGCGCATATTACAGGCTCGCTCGTTACTATGGACGGCGGTCAGGCTGCCCTAGGACGTTAGTGCATCGTTGGAAATGCAATGATGTGTGCTTAGACGGTTGTAAGGTCTTTTGTTTGAAAGTTGAAATTGGAATATAGGAAAATAAAAACGGCTATGAGGTTTCTATCATAGCCGTTTCTATTTGTAATCATTATGAATTATGCCTGTGCCAGTGCTTCATCGATTGCGATTGCAAGCTGGTCGGCACAGGAAGTTCCCCGTCCTCTGCAGTCGTTTCCACGTAGGAGTTTGGCAGCATTTTCTGCATCGGCACCCTCTAACAGCTTACCGATCGCAGCAGTGTTTCCGGGACATCCGCCAAGAAATTTAACATCATGGAGTTTGCCGTTTTCTAATGAAAAAGAAATCTTGCTGGCGCATACTCCTTTTGTATTATAGGAATAAGTTTGCATATCTGCCTCCTTTTTTTTGATTTTTTGCATAAGGATAATTATATGGATTTGTGGGGGAGTTGTCAAATTCTCCCTGACAAACAAAAATTTCCGAGAAATAATTCCCTAAAAACATATTGACATAGTAGGTAAATGTGGTATAATGCATTTAGTTGCTGTTAACAATGATTTATTAAATAATTTTATGTATTATATACTGAAAGGAGTCGCTTATGGCAAAGAAAGAGAGAAAAGACAGGGATTTAAAGTTTGAAACACTGCAGTTACATGTAGGACAGGAGGAAGCAGATCCGGTGACCGATGCGAGAGCAGTACCGATCTATCAGACCTCTTCTTATGTATTTCATAACAGCGATCATGCGGAGGCAAGATTCGGACTGGCAGATGCAGGAAATATTTACGGAAGACTGACAAATCCGACCGAGGATGTATTTGAGAGAAGAATGGCTGCTTTAGAGGGAGGCGTGGCAGCGCTGGCGGTCGCTTCGGGGGCGGCAGCGATTTCCTATACGATCCAGAATCTCGCACAGGCAGGAGATCATATTGTTTCCGCGAATAATATCTATGGCGGAACATTTAACTATTTTGAACATACGATCAAGCAGTTCGGTGTGGAGGTTTCCTTTGTGGATCCGGCAAACTTTGACGAGATCCGCGGTGCGATCAAAGATAACACCAAGGCAATCTTCATTGAAACGCTTGGAAATCCGAATTCTGATGTTGTGGATATCGAGGGGATTGCGAATATTGCGCATGAAAATAAGATTCCGCTGGTAATCGATAATACCTTCGGTACACCGTATCTGGTTCGTCCGATTGAGTATGGTGCGGATATTGTCGTACATTCCGCAACAAAATTTATCGGTGGACATGGTACAACGATCGGGGGCGTGATCGTGGACAGCGGAAAATTTGACTGGGAGGCATCCGGGAAATTTGCTTCATTAACAGATCCGAATCCGAGTTATCACGGTATCAGCTTTACAAAAGCGGTCGGACCGGCAGCGTTTGTAACGAAGATCCGTGCAATCCTTCTGCGTGATACAGGTGCAACGCTTTCTCCGTTCCATGCGTTCTTCTTCTTACAGGGACTGGAAACCTTGTCTCTTCGTGTGGAACGTCATGTAGAGAATGCACTTAAGGTCGTAGACTATCTGAGCAAACATCCGCAGGTGGAAGCGGTACATCATCCGTCTGTCAGTACAGATGCAAGACAGCAGGAATTATATAAGAAATATTTTCCGAATGGCGGTGGTTCGATCTTTACCTTTGAGATTAAAGGAGATGACCGCACGGCGAGAGATTTTATCGATAATTTAGAGATTTTCTCTCTTCTTGCCAATGTTGCTGATGTGAAGTCGCTTGTCATTCATCCGGCAAGTACGACACATTCGCAGATGACAACAGAGGAGTTAGAGAGTGTCGGCATTTATAAAAATACGATCCGTCTTTCTATCGGTACGGAGCATATCGATGATATCATTGAAGATTTAGAGGAAGCATTTCAGGCAGTCAAGTAAATTTCAAGTAGTTAAGTGAAAATAAGAAAAATCCGTTGTAATTCTCGTGGAAACACGTAGAGTGTGGTTTTAACAATGTGTGAATTACAACGGATTTAATGGTATTATCACATCTGAGTAGAACTCCCCGTCCTTATCTGAAAATTTGGCTATGCCTCCATACTGCTCAGCTATAGAGCGAACGGAAGAAAGTCCGATACCGGAACCGTTTCTGCGGGTGGACAGGTAGTTTTCCTTGGATTTGCGCAGCTTTCCGCGGAACGGATTCGTCATGACGATGCAGAGATAGGTGTCTGTTCCGGTCGTGGTGACGGAAAGGTCGATGAAGCGGCTTCCCTCCGGTACATTCCGGCAGGCGGCGATGGCATTTTCCAAAAGGTTTCCGATGATATTGCACAGATCGGTATCCGGGATGCCTGAAGCCTTTGGGATAGCGATGTGCCAGTCCATATCTGCCTTCAGGTTGTCTGCTGATTCCGCGTAGTAGTTTAAAAGTGCATTGACGGCATGGTTCGTACAGAAGGCGACTATGTCGTTTTTTGGCATGGAACTTACATAATCCGTCAGATATTTTCTTATGGCAGTGTTGTCTTCTTCTCTTGACAGGTTCTCTAAGGTTCGTATGGTCTGACGGAAGTTGTGGCGTTCCTTTGCAGTTGCCTCCATGTATCTTTGCTGCTTGATATACTGGCTCTCCTGCATTTCCAGAAGACGGTTCTTTTCTTCTTTTTCCGTTTCTTTAATAAGCCACGATACGATGAAATAAAAGATGACCGTCAGAAGAAGGAGTGTGGAGAGCATCATCGCAAGGATTCCCCAGAATGCCAGGAATACCTTGTTTGTGTAAAGAGTCTGGTATTTCTGTGGACGGATCAGTATATTTACGGAGAGGAACAGGGCAGACAGGATGACCGTCGTGTACCACACATGAGGCGTGTTCAGACGGTCTGTGAGAACGCTGCCGTAGCGGGTGAACGGATAGCATAAAAGAAGGGCGGCTGCGATACTTAACGCAAGCTGGAAGCCAGAGCCTGCCATGCTGAAGGTATCTGCGCCGGAATACGGATTGATGATGGCATCAAAGCCGCTCGCGAAATTCGAGAGAATGGACATCAGTGTGCAGACATAAAAGAAAATGGCAAGGGATTTGCTGATGTGCACGGTCAGGCTTTCGTGGTAGCAGAAAAAGAATGCGATGAGCACCGGGTAGAGAAATGTGTTTGGTGCTGTCTTAAAGTAGCAGGTAAGGAAAGCGAGC
>CADBMH010000169.1 GCA_902795705.1 uncultured Lachnospiraceae bacterium
TAAGGAAGCTCATAAATATCCCCAAAGTCTAATCCACACGCTTCTCCATCTCGAAGACCCAGTGAAAACATCAGTAAAAGGGCAATTAAACTGCCATCTTCATCAGGAGAACACATTATAGCTTCAATTAGGTCTTTTTCTTGTCTGATGGATAAAGACCTTTTAATTTGCGTTTTAGAAAGGATTGCTATAGATTCGCGATCTTGGTTTATCGAAAACTTTGTCCCCCATAAAAAACTATGGCAATAACCAAAAGAGGCAGCACAATTAAAAACAGTGAAAATCAGATACTTAAAATGATTCATTTGAGAATCTGAGTAGTCTCTTCTCTGGTTTCTGCTTTTGTAACCATCTCTTTTTATGCTTTCCAGTATCTCATCACAATCTTGCTTTGTGTAATCTGAAATCAACTTGCTGTTGTGGTTAGATATATGTGGAAGGATTATTTTGTCATAATCTCTGTCATATTTGACGCGGGTGTCATTGTTCCAGCCTTTTGAAACAGTTTTATATAGCTCCTCCAAGACTCCACAGAACGTATAAGGAGTGAGAATGATCCCATCCTTAAGTCCGGATGATCTCTCACAGTGATATTCTCTGCTCCATATATCAGATATCAATGGTCTCATTTTGCGCCTCGGATTAATTAATGACAGTTTTGAAACCATATTGGCTGTCTACTTCTATGGTTGCTGAGAAATCGGGTTTATTACTATTTATCGTTAGGTCTACAGTAGGAACACCGTCTTTTATTCCATATGACTTGATTCCTGTTTGTCTTTCTAATTCTTTTTTCGTTTTTAGGGTGTATCTGAAGATTGATGTTTTAACGTATTTTATTCCCCAGCGGTTTAGTTTGCTTGCCATGATTAGTTGGACATATTCATTTGTGTAATCACAGTAATGCTGCGAAAATGTATCAGGCTTCTTAATCCCGAGATAATAGTTAAGTTCATCTAAGCCAAAACCAGCCGCATTAATAGCCTTGTCTCTGAAGTTTGTTCGAAAAATATCGCCGTTATAACTATTAATATCTGTTTCTATCTCATTCCCGTCTTCTGGAAGTATTACCATGTGCTGAGGTATCTCTGCACTGGTTATAGCTTCTCGACATTTTTCTGCTAAAAGAGCGGGTTTGCAATATTCAGGTCGATGTCCTTTTAGCATACTCACAGTGTTTTCACGTTGTAATATTATTGGATAAACACCCATGCTTTTCTCGTCTAAACCTAGATGAATCAAATAATATTTTCTTGCATTTAGCATGCCACTCAAACAGCTGTTAATAGGTAACACTCTGTATTTTTCCCAATTCTCCTCAAGAGCATGAGAGGACATTTTTCCGTTTGAGTCTACGAATTTTGTAATGGATAGTTTATAGATTCCGGCACTAGCATCATAGGTGAAATCTCGCCACTGAAGAGCACATGCTTCTCTGTTTGTTATACCTGTGAATAGCCTAATAATAACCCCCAGATAAATGCTGGATTCTTTGTAATGCTTTCCTAAGAAACTTATTATTTTATTCTCTTCAACTGCCTCAAAGCTTCGTTTTGTTAAAGCTTGGCGCACTTCAGACTGGCGCTTGGATGCTCTTCTGGAGGCTGATGAAAGTAATGGAAAAATTCTGTTCTGAAAAAGGTAGCCTTTCTTTATGGCGAAATCAACTACTAGGTTGAGTTGTTTCAGCAACTTGAATTCTTTTGTTTCTTCACCCTCACATATTGTTTTATTAAGGGCGACCTCAATCTGGTTGCTTGTCGAGCTATCCGGATAGAGATCTGAAATATAACTGTTACTGGTAAATAACTCTTTCAATAAAGAGTCATCATAGGAGTTGTTGGTTGATAATTCTGCCCTAAGACAAAACCATAGCGATTTTAAAGTTGTCGGATGATGTCCAATCAGATAGCTTTTAGTTATATCCTCTGCAATCAACCGCGTGACAGACGAATAATATGGAACTTGCTCCATCCTGTCGAGGATTTCTTTTTCTGTTTTTGCGCGAAGTCCCTTTTCAATACGATTTGTTATGCATTTGCCTCTTACA
>CADBMH010000170.1 GCA_902795705.1 uncultured Lachnospiraceae bacterium
ATATCAGAAAGTATGGACTTACAGCAAAACAGAAAAAAATACTTGGACAGTTTGGAATAAAAGAAACTGATATAAACAGGTTGGCAGCTCTATTAAATCTGAGGATTTAGTTATGCAAAAATAGAAAAGTTAAGGTATTAATAAAAATTATTAAAAAAAATATTGACTTTTGGTCATTTTTATCATATAGTAGTTATGGTGAAAATGACCGAAAGTCATTTTTTCTTTGCGGGCAGGAGATAAAGGCTGTCTCTTACCTGCTCTAAATCAGTAGCAGAAAGGAAGTAGTAACGATGATTAGCATCGGGAAATGGATCACAAAACACAAAAACATTATTCTGATCATTGCCGTGCTCCTGTTGATTCCATCAGGATTTGGCTATTTGCAGACGAAGGTAAATTATGATGTCTTAAGCTATCTGCCGAAGTCTCTGGAAACCGTGAAGGGGCAGGATGTGATGGTCGATGAGTTCGGCATGGGAGCCTTCTCCATGATCGTGGCAGAGGACATGTCGATGAAGGATGCGGCACAGCTTGAAAAGGATATCGAGAGTATTGACCATGTAAATAAGGTGCTCTGGTATGATGATATGTTAGATACGAACATACCGACGGAAATGCTGCCAAAGAAACTGCGGGAAGCGTTTTTTAACGGAGACGCAACAATGATGATCGCGTTCTTTGATGGTACGACATCAGAGGATGATACGATGGACGCGATTGCCGAAATCCGAAAAACGGTAGCGAAGAATGTCTATGCCAGCGGAATCTCCGGCGTAGTTACCGACATCAAGGATTTGGCGATGAAAGAGATGCCGGTCTATGTAGTGGTTGCGGCGGTATTGGTTGGACTTATCCTTTTAATTGCGATGGATTCTTTTGTCGCACCGCTTATTTTCCTTTTGACAATCGGGATTTCAATCGTGTTTAACATGGGGACGAATTTCTTCATGGGACAGATTTCCTATATTACACAGGCGCTTGCGGCAGTCATGCAGCTTGCCGTGACGATGGATTACTCGATTTTCCTTTTGGAAAGCTACGAGGCGAATAAGGAACGGTATCCGGATGATAAAAAGCGTGCGATGGCGCATGCGATCTCCAATACATTTGTATCGGTATCCAGTAGCTCCCTGACGACGATTGCCGGTTTCTTAGCACTCTGCGTCATGACCTTTAAGTTAGGTATGGATCTGGGAATTGTCATGTCAAAGGGCGTGGTGATCGGCGTGATCGTTTGCGTTACGGTGCTGCCGGCGATGATTCTTACCTTTGACGGGGCGATTGAAAAGACAACGCATAAGCCCCTTATTCCCCAGATGGACGGCGTATCAAAGTTTGTGGTGAAGCATCACTGGATTGCACTGATTATATTTGCCATTCTTTTAGTTCCGGCATTATACGGAAATAATCATTATAAGATTTATTTTAACCTTGATCAGTCACTTCCGAAGGATATTCCGAGTACCAAGGCGAGTGAGCATTTGAAAGAGCATTTTGATATGAGCTCTATCCATATCGTGCTTTTAGAAAATAATCTGACCTCGAAACAAAAGAATGAGCTTTTGGATGAAATGAAAAAGGTTGACGGAGTAAAGTGGACGCTTGGTCTGGATTCAGTAGTCGGCGTGAATCTGCCGGAGGATATGATTCCGAAAAAGGCAAAGGATATGCTTCAGTCGAAAAATTATGAGTTAGAGTTTATTTGTTCGGATTATGCTTCGGCAACCGATGAATCGAATGCGCAGATCCATAAACTGGATAAGCTCGTGAAAAAATATCAGAAGAGCGCGATGGTGATCGGGGAAGCGCCGATGATGAAGGATCTTGCGGATGTAACGAATGTAGACCTTACGAATGTAAATATCCTTTCGATTGCGGCAATCTTTTTGATCATTATGCTGACCTTTAAATCCATCTCGATCCCGATGATCCTGGTAGCGGTGATTGAGTTTGCGATTGCCTGCAATATGGCTTTTCCGTACTATATGAATACGGAGCTTCCGTTTGTGGCAAGTATCGTGATCGGAACGATCCAGTTAGGAGCTACCGTTGATTATGCGATCCTGATGACCAGCAGATATCATAAGGAACGGACGATACAGAAAAGAAGCAAAAAGGATGCGATTCTGATTGCGCATAAAACTTCGATCAAATCGATTTTAACCAGCGGCTTCGGATTTTTCGCAGCGACATTCGGTGTGTCCATGTATTCAAGGGTGGATATGATCGGCGCAATCTGTACCCTGTTAGCCAGAGGTGCGGTGATCAGTATGCTGGTTGTCATCCTGATCCTGCCGGCAATGCTTTGGATCTTTGATCGTTTCATTATCTATACGACATGGGATATGATCAAGGAAAAGGTACACAAAAGAGACAAGGAGCATGGAAATGTTCCGGTATTAGAGGCAGCGGCGACTGCGGAGGCTCCGGTGGCGGAGGGAAGCGAATAAAGGTATACTCATTAGCAAAGAAAAACGAAAACAGAAACAAAGGCTGAGGCTAAAATCAAAACGATAACGATAACTGAAATAGAATAAGTAATAAAAAAGGAGCGAATCAATATGAGAGTAAGCAAAAAAGTAGTAGCAACGGGACTGACTTGTGCACTGGCAAGTGCATTACTGCTCGGAAGTGTAGAGTATGCATCACATACCTATGCTGCAGAAAGACTGGAAACTACAGTACAGAAGGAAACAAATACCGTCATGGCGGGGGCTGCGGATGAAAAGGATTCGAAAAAGCTTGAGAAGGAAGAGTCCGTATATGTCACATTGGAATCTGACGGCAAAATAAAGAAGGTGATCGTTTCAGACTGGCTGAAAAACTCCGGGATTAATGGAACGATTCAGGATTTTTCAGAGTTAAAGGATATCCAGAACACGAAAGGAAATGAAAAGTTTACACAGGATGGAAACAGTCTGACATGGGAAGCCGGGGATGAGGATATTTATTATCAGGGAACGACAGAGAAGGAACTTCCGATTGGGGTTCATTTTTCCTATAAATTAGATGGGGAAAAAATTGAGCCAAAGGATCTGATCGGAAAGAGCGGAAAGCTGGAGATGAAAATTAAATATACCAATAAATCCGCTCAGACGGTAAAGATCGGTGGAAAAGATAAAGAAATTTACACACCGTTCCTTTTAGCAACCGGTATGTTCATGCCGGTGGAGAACTTTTCAAATGTGAAGGTGGATAACGGCCGTGTCCTGTCAGAGGGTGACAATGATATTGTGGTTGCATACGGAATGCCGGGCTTAAAGGAGAGCCTGGATTTGGACAGTCTTGATTTTGGTGAGGATTCTGATATCAAGACCGATGATCTGGAGGATAAACTCACGGATACCGTAACGATCACGGCAGATGTGAAGGATTTTGAGCTGGGGCAGACCTACACATTGGCAACGCCAAACCTGTTCAGCAAACTGGATTTTGATGAAATAGAGGATGCAGATGATCTCGAAGATAAATTAGATGATCTGACAGATGCAAGTGAGAAGTTAGTTGATGGCAGCGATAAGATCAACGATGGTCTGCAGACATTAGATGACAGCTTTGATAAATATGAGGCAGCCATCAAAAAACTTCAGAAGGGTGTGAAAAAATTAAGCACCGGAAGCAAGGAGATTGATAAAGCGGCAAAAGCATATACCGGAGGAACGGATAAGATTTTGTCAGCAGTTGCTGCTTATGCGAATGGAACCAAAACCTTTGCACAGGGAGAAAAGGCATATAACGAAGCAGCCAAGACGCTGGTTGACGGCATTGGTGAAATTTACAGCGGTGCACAGTCCTTTCCGGCTTCTTATACGGAATTTGATAAAAAGCTTTCGGAATATATGACAGGTGTGAATACACTGCTCTCTAAGGAAAATATGGACAGCTTAAAAACAGGTGCTTCCGCGTTAAAAGCGGGAGTAGACACGATCAACGAATCCGCAAGTGCGTTAAATAAGAGCAAGGATGAAGTTAATACAGCGATTGCAGGTATGGAAGAGCTGGTGAAAAATTACAAAGCACTTGCTTCTGCAGAAACAGATGCAACGCAAAAGGCAACCTATGAGCAGATGGCAGCACAGCTTGAGAAGGCAGTTGCCGGAACGAAGCAGTATGTCGAGGGGGCAGAGCAGTTTGCAGCAGGTGTTGCTATCGCAACGAATGGTACTCCGGATGGTGAGCTTGACGGAGAGGGCACTAAGGATCTGGCAGCAGGCTTAGCAACATTGAAGACATCCGCAGATGCTATGGCAGAAAATGCCGAGAAGATCCGGGCAGCAAAGGAGCCACTGGAAACAGCGAGCGGAGAGATTAAGGCAGGTATCTCTACATTGGTTGGCAGTCTTGAGAAAGCAAAGACGGGCGGCAATACATTAGTAGGGAATAACGCGAAGTTAAAGCAGGGAGCAAATACACTGATTTCCAATTCCGGAGCATTAAATAAAAATGCGAAGAAGATTACAAAAAACAGCCCAGCTTTCAGAAAGGCGACAAAGACATTGGCTGCAGGAGTATCTACATTGCTTTCCGGTGTGAATACACTGACTGATAAAACAGGTGATGTTTCTGACGGAATCGGTAAATTGTCAAAGGGTTCTGATAAGCTTTATGATGGAGTAAAGGAATTTAAGTCAAAGGCGATTGATAAATTGGGAGATACTTTGGATGATCTTTTAGACGGTGTGACAGATTTTCAGGATACCGCAGAGGCAATCTCCGATGCATCGAAAAATTATAAGAGTTTCTCAGGTATTTCCGACAAGATGGATGGAAATGTGAAGTTTATCATGACAACGGATGAATTAAGAGCCTCTGATGAGGACTAAAGGGGTGTACTGCTTTGGGAAAGATTGAAGATAAAAAGAAATTAAAAAAAGAAGCACTTCTTGAGTCGGCAATGATACTTTTTACGGAAAAGGGGGTTGCAGAGACCTCCGTTTCCGATATCACAAGCCGTGCCAAGATGGCAAAAGGGACCTTTTATCTGTATTTCAAGGACAAATATGAGATCAGGGATCATCTGGTTGCGAGAAAGGCAAATGAAATCTTTGAAAATGCGCATCATTCCATGCAAAGTAAATGGCAGACGATTTCGCAGATGGATGTAGAGGAATGTATTACCTTTTTGGTGGAGAATATTATCGATCAATTTAAGGAAAGTCCGTCGCTACTGCGGTTTATAGCAAAAAATCTGAGCTGGGGAGTTTTTTCGAATATCCGCATTAAAGATCTTGATAACAGGAATTGCATGGACGTTTTTGATGAGCTTTTAGAGGCTTCTGCAAAAGTATACAGACAAAAAGAGCTGATGGTCTATATGATTGTAGAACTTCTTAATTCCACCTGTTATAATGTGATTCTTTATCATATGCCGGTTGGAATCGAGCAGTTTAAGAAGGATCTTATTTTGGCAGTCAGAAATATTTTGCATCAATTTGAGGATTCTGCGGGTGCCAAACAGCTTGAAACGGCATAAAAAGGTCGAAAAAAGTAAAAAAATCGTATTTTTTTGCATAAAATAAGTAGAACAAAAAAACTCTTTGTGGTATGATTGTATAAAATTAAATTTTATATAGCATATGATAAGGAGTTTTTTAAATGAAATAAAATAATTTCAACAGGTTAGTGCAAAAAATAATTTTGAAAAGCATAAGAGGTTGCTATGGGAAAACGAATGACAGAATATGTTGATGAACTGCTGGCGAATGGAGCACTGGAGAAAACGGAGTTTGAAGAATTTCTAAAATTCCGGAATGTCGAGACAACAGGTTACTTGTATGAGAAAGCAAGGAGACTCAGAAGTCAGATCTTGGGAGATCATGTTACCGTGATCGGAAGGATCCCTTTGAGTAATCATTGTAAAAACGAGTGCAAGATGTGCGGGATACGAAGGGATGACAGACTGGTGAAACGGTTTCGGCTTTCGGAGAAGGAGGTTCTTTCGTTCTGTGGGGAATTTCAGTCACAGGGTGTGGAAATGATACTGTTAGAAAGTGGCGACGATACCTACCTCACAGAGGAAAATGTTGCTGAGCTTTTGCTGAAAATAAAAAGAAAATTTTCAAGGCTTACGATTTTTTTGTCACTGGGGGAACGAAATGAAAATGTTTTCCGACATTGGAAAGCAGTAGGTGCCGAAGGATATTTTTTCAGTCATGGGAGTGCTGATGATAGTTTTTTTAAAAAAATATATCCGTCCAATATGTCGCCGTTATTAAAAAAGCAGCATTTATGGAATTTGAAAAATTTAGAATATAAAGTGGCTGCAGGTTTTTTGGTTGGAATGCCTTATCAGACAGTCGATCATGTCATATCAGATATCATGTTTGTTAAAAAATATATGCCGGCATATGTGAATATAGGGGTATTTCAACCGGTTCCGCGAAGTGTTTTCGAAAAACAGAG
>CADBMH010000171.1 GCA_902795705.1 uncultured Lachnospiraceae bacterium
ACGCCATCCCGGATAGATTCCATCGTAATATCTGCACCGAACTGGCCCTCTGCCGCAGGTGCTACCAATGCATAAACCGGTTTTTTCCCTTTTAAATGCTCGATGATTTCCAAAATACGGGAGCTGTCGGAAATTGCTCCGAACGGACATGCACTGATGCAGGAACCGCAGCGGATACATTTCTCGTCATTAATATTTACCTTCCCGTCCACTTCACTTGCCTCAATCGCTCCTACAGGGCAGGCACGGCGACATGGTCTCATAATATCCACGATCGCATTATACGGACATGCCTCATAGCACTGACCACATTCTTTACATTTGTCCGGATCTATGTATGCCTTGGTACGAGTCATCGTAATCGCTCCAAACTTGCAGGCATGCATACATTTCTTTCCGATACATTTCTGACAGTTGTCCGTCACGGTAAATCTTGTAATCGGACAATTCTCACAGGCTGCCGGTAAAATCTTCACCGTATTATTGCAGTTTTCTCCTGTCACCGGATCCACATTTTTCGCAAGAAGAATTCGTTCTCTGGCAATCTCTCTTTCCTTGTATACACAACATCGAAAACTCGGTTTACTTCCCGGAAGAATCTGCTGTGGCAAGGTTGCCTCAATCTGATCCAGATTCCCCTCGAAAGCTGCTTTTGCTACATGATAAAGCACTTCCCCTTTAATGTCTTCCGCAGTATCAAATTCATTTAACATAGTTTTCTTCCTTTCTGTAAATCCCAATATTTCCTTTTTGTCCCTAGCATAACATAAGTTTCTCAATCCTGCAATCAGATTTTCGAAATCTCTTCTGCCAAAGTCCGGTAAAGGCTGTCCGTTTCAATCGGCTTGGATAAATGACTGTTCATCCCTGCCTCCTTTGACAATCTGACATCCTCTTCATAAGCATTCGCCGTCATCGCAATGATCGGAACTTTCTTTGCATCATCCCTGTCAAGTGCGCGGATTGCCTCAGAAGCCTCTACTCCTGTCATTTCCGGCATTCGGATATCCATAAGGATTGCATCAAAAAATCCCTCTGCAGAGCCTTTAAATTTCTTAACTGCCTCTCTTCCGTTCTCCGCCGTATAGACCACGACACCCTTTTTCTCCAAAAGCCGTCTGGCAATTGCCGTGTTGATCGGATGATCCTCAACCAGAAAAATCCTCTTTCCTTCCAGAATATCGTCTGCCTGTTCTCTGTGCTTTTCCTTTTCCTCTTTCCGTTTGGTATATTCAGCCTCATTTGCACGCTCAAATGTCAGACAGACTGTAATCTTCGTACCTTTCCCGAGTTCGCTTTCAATCCGGATCGTGCCCCCCATCAATTCAATCAGGCTCTTCGTGATGCTCAGTCCCAGACCGGTACCCTCCACTCCGGAGGCCACTTCATTTCTCTCCTGTGCAAACGGCTGGTACATCCGTTCCATAAACTCCTTGCTCATACCGATTCCGTTATCCTCTACCACAAATGCGATATAATTCTCTTTTTCGGTAATCCGGACCTCCTCTTCATAATAGGAAATTGTACCACCGGCAGGTGTGTATTTTACAGCATTAGACATGATATTGAAAAAGATCTGTTTTAATCTTATTTTATCTGCCATGCCCGGAGGAATTTCCTTGTCGGATTTTTTAATCTGTAGTGTAAGTTCATTCTGCTTACAAAGCGGTTCAAACATGGTCTGAAGATCTCCGATAAAATCTTCATAACGACACAGCTCATTTCGCAGCTCCATGGAACCGTCTTCAATCTTTGACATATCTAAGATATCATTAATCAGTCCCAACAGAAAATGGCTGGAAGAATTGATCTTCGTCAAATCATCCCTGATGGCATCCTCATCACCTACATCGTCAAAAGCAAGTGCTGTAATCCCGATGATCGCATTCATCGGAGTGCGGATATCATGACTCATGCGGGCTAAAAATTCCGTCTTTGCCGCATTAGCCGCCTTCGCTTCCTCTAAGGCTTTTGACAATACCTCCTGATGCTCTAACTCAGCTTCATAAACATCGGTAACATCTCTCTGGGAAACAAGGATAAGCTCCTCCGTATCATCAATGAAGAAAAACTGCAGTTTCTTTCTCTGCCTTTTCCCGGACTCCTGATACTGTGTAAAATAAATCACATATTCTCCACTGTATCTAAGATGCTCTAATACTTTATCCCACTTAAGCTTTTCAAGTACCTGCTCCTGGTCTTCAAGATTCTTTTCGGCAAGGCTTTCAATCAGTCGCTTTGAATAGTCATCCTGATAGGAAAAGCTTTCCGGTACAAGCCAGGTATACTCCACAAATTCCTGTGTTCTGCCAAATACAAAGGTCAGATAATCATAATCATGGTCAGCCGTACTGTCTATAATGAGCTCAATAATCCGGTTATAGCTGACATCTGTTACATACATAATCGCATCAACATCGCCGCTTCTCGGCTTTCGCATCATTTCTGCCGTGCACTCTGCCCAGCGGATATTCTCGCCCTGCATGTAACTAAATGTAAACTGAACCGTTAAATTTCCCTTTTGGAATTCCTCTAATAAATTTTCTCTTGAAAATTTTTCTACGCATCTCTCTCTGAAAATCGGAGAAATATATTCAGAAAGATTTCCTAAAATATCATTGATTCCTGAGGAAATCAGCACCCTGTCCCTAAGTGCTTCATGTACAGAATAGAATTCAGTTACCTTATTTTTAGTAAGATCGGTATGGCAAAAAAACAGAGTACTTGCTGAATTTAGAAACAATGCATTCAGATGTTTTTGATACCCAAGCTCCGCCTCTTTCCTATATGTAATATCCATTCGACTGACTACAACCTTGACACGTGTTCCTGATGCATTATAGACTGACTGCATTTTATATAAGTACCAGTGATATTTGCCATCCAGCATGACACGGTATTCTTCCTCTGCTGCCTTTTCACCTGCATCAATCTTTTCAAACATTTTCCGGGCACGCTCAATATCATCCGGATGGATGATATTTTTTTCAAACCAGTATTCCGGATAGTTATAGATCACCTTTCCAATACTTAGCGCATCTAATTTACTAAGAGCTACCGCTTCTTTTCTATCCGGATAATAATCATAAAAAAATACATCCGCAATCCCGATTGCAGCTCCTAAGGATTCATCTATTTCATCTATTTGCTTCTTCATCCGTTCCTGTCGTTTTTTCCCCGCAACCAGACCGGCAAACAAAACGACACTTAACAAACAAAGGGCAATGATAATTACAATTTGAATCATACTGACACCTTCTTTGCAATATAATCATTTTCATTTTACCATAAATTTTAGAGCAGTACAATTCCTACTGCTCTAATTGTCCTAAAATCTTATATAACAACTGATATAACTGCATTGCCTCCTCTGTCTCCAGCTGGATACACTTGCCCATTTGTTCCGGAATACATACCGCCTTTTTCTTCAATTCTTCCCCCTCTTTCGTAATCAAAACCCGTAAATTCCTCTCGTCCTTTTCCGAACGCTTTCTTTCCAAAAAGCCTTTCTTTTCCAATTTTTTTAATAGAGGTGTAAGGGTACCGGAATCCAGAAAAAGACACTCTCCCAACTCCTTGACATTTAACTCACCCTTTTCCCACAATACCATCATTGCGATATACTGTGTATAAGTAAGATCGACCTCATCCAAAAACGGCTTATATCTCCTTACAATTTCCTTAGAACAGGCATATAAAGGAAAGCAAAGCTGGTTCTTTAATTTTAAACTTTCATATTCATCACTCATCTTAAAAACCTCCCGGCACAAAGCGCCTCATAAGTGTGCTTCCCTCCCCTCACTCGCGAACCAGGCGATCCACCGCATCCTGAATCTCCAAAAGATCCGCCGTAGGCTCATAACGCGCCACAACATCCCCCTGCTTATTAATCAAAAATTTCGTAAAATTCCATTTGATCTCACTATTGTTTTTATAATCCGGATCAAACTGAGCCACCATTTGTGCAAATGCTCTAACCTCATCATTATCCATCTCAAATCCCGCAAATCCTTTCTGCGATTTTAAATATTGATACAGCGGATGAGCATTCGGTCCATTCACTTCAATCTTATCAAACATCGGAAAGGTAAGTCCAAAGGTTGCATCACAAAAATTCACGATTTCCTCAATCGTGCCCGGTGCCTGATTTGCAAACTGGTTACATGGAAAATCAAGAATTGTAAATCCCTGGTCATGGTACATCTCATACATCGCCTGCAGTTGATCATACTGAGGCGTAAAGCCGCATCTCGTTGCAGAATTATTAATAAGAAGTACCGTTCCTTTATAATCCGCTAAAGAAACATCGTCTCCATTTGCATTTTTTACGGTAAAATCGTATACATTCATAAACAGCCTCCATTTCAAACAAAACCCCAGCTACTTATTAAATTGTACGCAATTCAATAGCATTTGTCAACAAATTTCTGCTCCTGCAGGCATATTTTTTTCCGGTGTCATCAAAGCAAGATTCCCCTCTGCATCCTCAGCGCACAAAAGCATTCCTTCAGAAAGTACTCCCGCTAATTTCGCCGGCTTTAAATTCACAAGCACCATGACCTTCTTTCCGACCATCTCTTCTGCAGAATAATATTTTTTAATACCTGAAACGATCTGTTTTACCTCACTGCCGATTTTAACCTTGGAACAAAGAAGCTTCTTTGATTTCGGCACTTCCTCACAGGCAATAATTTCTCCTACCTGAAACTGCATCTTCATAAAATCATCAAAGGTGATTTCAGGTTTCTTTTCTGTTTCAACAACCTGTTCCTCCGTATTCTCTGCTTCTCCGGTCTCTGCTTTTGCTTCCGCAATCTGTCTTAGCTTAATCTGTTCCGCCTTTTCAAGAATATCCTTTAACTCCAAACGCATAAACAGAATTTCCGGTTTTTCCGTCACCTTTGTTCCATCCGGAACCAGACCAAAGCTTTCCATGTTATCGTAAGTCCGCTTTTTCGCATTTAACTGCGTAAGAATCTTCTCTGTAGTATCCGGCATAAATGCCTCTAACAAACTTGCCCCGATCGTAATGCTCTCGACCAGATTATATAATACCGTAGAAAGACGCGCTTTCTTTGCCTCGTCCTTTCCTAACACCCAAGGCTCTGTTTCATCAATATATTTATTGCAGCGCTTAAAAACGGTAAATACCTCCGTAATCGCATCTGCCACCCGAAGTTTCTCCATTTTCTCAGTCACCTTTTTCGGTGCCTCCAAAACAACCTTCTTTAAATCTGCATCGACATCTTCGGAAACATTTGTATTTTCTACAATCCCCCCCAAATATTTATTCGTCATGGAGATCGTGCGGTTCACAAGATTGCCGAGAACATTTGCAAGATCTGCGTTCATACGCTCTGCCATTAATTCCCAACTGATCACGCCATCATGTTCAAACGGCATTTCATGAAGTACAAAATAACGGACAGCATCAACACCAAATACATCGACAAGATCATCCGCATAAATCACATTTCCCTTTGATTTACTCATCTTTCCGTCTCCCTGTAAAAGCCACGGATGACCAAAAACCTGCTTTGGCAGAGGAAGATCCAATGCCATAAGCATGATCGGCCAATAAATCGTGTGGAAACGCAAAATATCCTTTCCGATCAGATGAAGATCAGCCGGCCAGAATTTTTCATATAGATTTTCTCCGTTTTCCGGCGTATGATTTCCATCTAAATCAAAACCAAGACCGGTAATATAATTGCTTAATGCATCAATCCATACATAGACCACATGATCCGGATCAAAGTCTACAGGAATCCCCCACTTAAAAGAAGTTCTTGAGACACAAAGATCCTGTAGTCCCGGAAGCAGAAAATTATTCATCATTTCATTTTTTCTCGCCTCCGGCTGGATAAATTCCGGATGAGTGTTGATATGCTCGATCAATCTGTCCGCATATTTACTGAGCTTTAAAAAGTAAGCCTCCTCCTTCGCAGGCTGTACCTCTCTCCCACAATCCGGACACTTGCCGTCTACCAACTGGGACGAGGTAAAAAAAGATTCACACGGAGTGCAGTACATTCCCTCATAGTGTCCCTTATAAATATCTCCCTGCTCATAGAGCTTTTTGAAAATCTTCTGTACCTGCTTTTCATGATAATCATCTGTCGTACGGATGAATTTATCATAAGAGGTATTCATCAGATCCCAAATAGTACGGATTTCTCCGGATACATCATCTACAAATTTTTTCGGAGTCACACCAAGCTCCTGTGCCTTTAATTCTACCTTTTGTCCATGTTCATCTGTTCCTGTCTGGAAACGGACATCATATCCTTCCAGTCTTTTATAACGGACAATGCTGTCTGCAAGAACTGCCTCATAGGTATTACCGATATGCGGCTTTCCGGATGTATAGGCGATTGCCGTTGTCAAATAATACGTTTTCTTTTCAGCCATATTACTATTCTCCTTTATCATAACTCCTGTGCATGTTTTCTGCACATAAATCATTTTAGTCTGTCCATTCTTTTTTGTCAATAATCGTTTGGTAAGGCGTGAATCGTAACACGAACACTTCTTAGACAAGTTTCAACTTTAAAAAACCTCTGTAATCTTCCATGACTTCCCTATGATGCTCATGAATATAAGAATACTTTTTCTCCTTAGCTGCCAACTCAAGCCCCTGGGCCTTTTCTCCAAGTGCAGCTGCTCCGATGATCCTTGCCGAGCTTTTTAAAGCATGAACCTCAATTGCATATCCTTTCCAATCCTCCGATTCATAAAGCTTATCTATCTTTTCTGCCTGCGTTTCGATTTCCTCATAAAACACGGTTAATATCTGCCTGTATGTCTCTAACGAACCACAATTTGCAATTCCCGTTTCCATATCGATTTCTTCAACACCTTCCAGTTTAAAATCCTCCTGCCCGGTCTCCTTTCCGTTTATATCCTCCGGTTCACTCATCACAGGATGTACCTTGTCTTTCGGAAGATATTTCATGATCAGCTGCTCCAATGCTTTTCCGTCGATCGGTTTGCTCATATAATCATCAAACCCCTCACTTAAATATTCTTCCCTTACTCCGTAAACAGCATTCGCAGTCAGAATAATACATGGTTTTCCGCAATTTCGATTTTCCTTATCCTCTTTCAAATGATGCAATAATTCAATTCCATCCATTCCGGGCATCATATGATCAAAAAACAACAGATCATATTCCTTTTCCTGCATAAGCTCTAACGCTTCCACTCCACTTTCTGCCGTATCTACGAGAATCTGAGTCTCCTGAAGAAGTCCCTTCACGACCTCCAGATTCATGACCGAATCATCTACGATCAATATTTCTGCATCAGGAGCTGTGAAGCTCTGTCTGTAGCGGCCGGCATCTGCAGCCGACTGTGAGGCAGCAGTCTTAAAATTACCGACTTTTTCCTCCCTTACCACCTTTTGCCGGATCGTAAATGAAAAGCTCGAGCCTCTTCCGTATACACTTTCTACTTCTAAGCTGCTGTCCATCATACCCAAAAGCCGCTGTACAATATTCATCCCAAGCCCGGTTCCCTCGATTGTCCGGTTCTGTTTTTCATCCATTCTCTCGAACGCGTCAAACAGGCGTTTAATATCCTCTTTTTTGATTCCGATTCCTGTATCCTCAACACAGATTTTCAGAACTGCCGTATCTTCCTCCCGCTCCTTCAAAAGAATCGAAAGATGCACTCCACCCTGATTTGTATATTTTACCGCATTCGTCAGGATATTTAATATACACTGCTTAATTTTCATATGATCTCCGAAAAGGTATCTCGGAATTTCCTCATCTACCTTCGTAAAGAACTGAAGCTTTTTTGCCTCAAGCCGCGGCTCGATCATATTGACCAGATCTACGATCAGAAGAGAAAGATCATATTCTCCGGAAACAAGCTCCATCTTTCCCGCTTCAATCTTTGAAAAATCGAGCACATCATTGATCAGTGAAAGAAGTGTATTTCCCGCCCGCTGTATATTGGCAGCATATTCCTTCGTCTTTTTTTCATTTGTTTCCCTTAAAATAAGTTCATCCATCCCTAACACCGCATTAATCGGAGTCCGGATTTCATGCGACATATTGGCAAGAAAATTACTCTTCGCCTTTGATGCTGCCTCTGCTGCCTCCTTCGCCTCTCTGAGTTCTTCGCTTTCCTTCATCTTCACGGAAGCAGTTCTTAAATAGATTCCGCCAACCAGAACCAATAGGATCAGCATACCGAATACAATCATCACTAAAAACATGATGCCAAAGATTCCTTCAGATGCCACATTCCTCGGCACAAAACCGGCTACCAGGAAATCCGTGTCCGGAACTTCCGATTCAAACAGGATCATATCACCCTTGTCGGTAAGGAAGCGCTTCTCCGCCGTCACGGAAATCTCCATCTCCCGATGCATGGACTGATAGCATTCCTGTATTTCTTCACTCTGGTAAAATTCCACATCCTCCTTTTTATCCTGTGCAAAAGGAACAATAATCTGACCGTCCCTGGTCGTTACCAGCATCTTTCCCAGATTATCATAACAGCTTATGCTGAAACGATCCTCCAATGCATCAATCGTGCACAGACGGTATAAAACATAACGGATTTTTTTATTGTGGAAAACAGGACAGGAAAACAGAACTCCCTTTCCTTCTACAAAGCTGATTGTTTTATTTCCACGGAAGGAACGCACAATCCCCGGATAATCTCTGGCAGAAAGGGAGTTTCCATACACAGCTCCCCCGTCAATCGTCAAAAGCCCCTGCCTGATCTGTCCCTTTTCATCATAAACCATTGGCAGAATTTCCTTGATTTCATCAGGAGCCGCTTCAATCATGGCCGCAATAAAGGACAGATTTTCAAGCTCTGTATTCAATTTTTCCGATGCCAGCTCCGACAATGCTTCTGCCCGCTGCTTCGTCTGATTCACGGCATAATCCGACAACAGAATATCCATCCGATACACTAACATAATCCCTATGACCAGAAACACAATCGCAAAACCAAAAATCCCGAACAATGTTCCGCTGCTAAAAAATCGAAATCTACTCTTTTGCAATTTCCACGCCCTCCACAAGCCAGTTCATCTCGGAAAACAGTTCCATGTCACTGATTCTCTCATTCTCCTCACATCGAAGCTTTCCGTTGTTATCATAGATCAGACCGGAAAAAACATCTCTGGTTTTCATAATCCGTTCGCTCTCTTTTGCAATCAGTTTTTTTGTATCTTCAGAAACAAGTGGCGAAAAAGGTGCTAATTTTACTGTATCACCCTCAAGTCCTATCCAGTATTCCTTAGAAAAATTTGCCCTGCCGCTGAGATAGTCTTCTATAATCTGTTGATAAAAAATTTCCCAATTATAGAGTGCCGCGGTAAGAAATTTTTCCGACCATTCTTCATAGATGGCATCATATCCTATAGAACAGATTCCTTCCTCCTCCGCCGCTTCAATGGTATATGCCTTATCCTCATGATAGGTTAAAACATCTGCTCCTTTTTTCTTCAAGAGCTGTACTGCCTTTTTTTCTTCGGCTCTGTTATCCCAGCTTCGTGTCCAATATACGAAAATCCTGGCATCGGGATTCACCAGACGGGCTCCCAGTGCAAATGCGTTGATTCCCCTGTTTGTCTGGGTATTCGGCTTACCTGCCACATAACCGAGAATATTTGACTTTGTAGCAGCCCCCGCCGCAATCCCTGCCAGATACCGCACCTGATACAGTCTCGCAAAATAGGTGGTCAGATTTCTTTCTTTTTTATTACCGGATTCAACATAAAAAGCAGTGTCCGGATAAACCTTTGCAATCGCATCCGCATATCTTCCATAGCCATAGCTTGTTAAAAATATCACATTACATCCGTCAGCCACCAGCTCATCTACTGCTTTATTGACAGGCAGTCTTTTTTCCTTGACATTTTCCCGTATCTTCAGAGTGCATTTTTTTGATTTACACGCCTTCAAAAGCCCCTTATAATGACTCTCATTCCACCCCTTGTCATTATGCTCTCCGATCAGCACACAGCCCACACGAGGATTTTCTGTCTCTGTCTGAAATTGAAAGGTCATAATAATCACTATGATAACCGTAATAATTGCCGCTCCCGCAAAAACAAACAAAATTCTTCCCTTTTGTATTTCTTTGTTTTTCAAGGCAAACTCCCTCCACTTACTATAACATTTGATTTGATACCTTTTTGAACGCAACTGATGCCATACGGATTGCTTCATTGCATGACGAATCAAAGATTCATCTGCAATCCTAAAACATTACAATAATGGCTTGATCTCATTCATAAGACTCTCTTTAAAATCATGAACAATGGCAGTCCTGAACTTGAATTTCGGAACCGGACTGACAGCATTCTCTTTGTATTTTGTATAATCTGCCTTCTCCTTGAAATTATTCTCATTGGCAAGCACTCCGTCCCTGTAATGCAATACTTCAAACATCACATCTTCCTTTGCTATAAACCACTTATCTGCAAAATCAGCAGCCGCCTTCTCTATTGCGTCATTACGAAGTCTGTTAATGATTACAGATATATCCCGGCCTGCGTACTTTTTCTTATCACACTCTATATCATCAACGACAGAACCCAATAATTCACCAAGTTTCGGGTTATCTTTCTTGAAATCTTCAATCATTCCTCTTACAGCCATGATCTGTTTATGAAACTCTTCTTCGTCCAAAATATCATGTTCCTCTGTTATAGGAATCAGATTCGTAAGCCCCTGTATAAGCCCGATAATATATTCATAATCAATGGTAAAGCTTTCTATTGCGACAAGCTCATAATCCTCTGTCACCGAATCATCAGTGACAGGTTCCTCTCCATCCGGATTATCCCGTTTCAATTCTTCCACAACATTCCTGTAATGGGCTGCATAGCTTTCATATTCATCCTGTGAAAAGTCATACCCAGATACGATATCTTCCGTATAATCAGAAAATGCTTTTAAATGAGAAAAATACTTATCCAAATCCCGGAACAATTTTACAAATGATTTCTTCTGGCCAACAGATAGCATGGTAATATCATCAACGGTAGGTGTCAAGCCTTTTAATGCCCGTAATGATATCACAAACTTCTCCTTGACTGCATCCCATTCCTCTGCCAAAGGCTGTCCGTCACCACCGAGAGAATACATTCTCAAGGCATCATCAATCTTCTCTTTGAACTCTTTTGGTGACTGAAATGTTACAATCTGTCCATACTGCTTTAGCTTGTCAAATAATCTGTTTGTTCTCGAAAAAGTCTGTATAATATCCTGTGGCTTCATTGGCTGTCTGTCAATGAATACAGTAGAAATAGGCGGCGCATCAAATCCTGTAAGCAGCCTGTCCACTACAATCACAAGATCAAGCTGTTCCTCCCTCTTTTTATACTTATCTTCTTTTCTCGCCAAACGCTTATTCAGATTGCTGTTATACGCTGCTATTCTCTCTACGGTAAATGTAGTATCAAACATCTCATTATATTCAATAAGCGATGTTCTCATCTTATCCTGATTAACCTGCGAGGCTTCTTCATTTTCAGTGACGGAATATGTAATTGCAAACTTCGGAAAATCAGGAAGAGCCCTCTTAATTCCCTCATCAATTTTGAGAATATCTTCTCCTCTTTTTATCCTGCTTAACAGTTCATAATAATACTGTGCTATCTTAATCGAGCCAACCGTCAGTATTGCTTCATAAGTTTCTCCACGCCCATTCGCCATGCCAAACTTTGAATAACATTTATTGAGAATAACATTCAGAACATTTCTCCTGTGCTCCTCTGTCTTATATACCTCTACATCAACATCTTCCCTTGTCCCAAGATTTTCAACCATAAATCCCAATACTGCTTCATCATGGATTGCCTCTTTAATCGTATAGCTATGCAGGCACTTCCCGTATAATTGTTCTGTGGTTTGCGGCAGATCACCTTTTGCTTCGTATCCGTTTTCTTCAAATATCGGCGTACCGGTAAAACCATACCACAAAGAATCTCTAAAAAATGTTTCTATCAGCCTTTTCGTTTCCGGGGAAACAGCCCTGTGACATTCATCGACCACAAATGCTACCTTCTTTGACTTAATCGCATCGTACTGTGGCGTCCCCTCTTTCAGCCTTTTTGTGATCATAATCTGCATTTTTTGACGGGTTGTTACAATCATCTGTCTGTTCTTATCTGCCATCTTATGAACAAGTGCCGTAACATCATCCGTATTATCCACATCAACAGTATCATTATCCGCATAAGACTGAAATGCCATAGTCGTCTGCGTATCAAGGTCTTTTCTATCGATCAAAAATACCGTTTTTTCAATGGACGGAATATCCATCAGAAGATTTCTTGTAGATTTGTATGATGTCATCGTTTTACCGGAACCGGTTGTGTGCCATATAAACCCTGATTCTCCATGCTTTGAGGCGTTCCTCATCGCTTCAATCGCATGAATCTGATAAGGACGCAATATAAGCAGTCTTTTACTGTCCTTATCAAGAATCGTGTACCTTGTCACCATTTCATGTGCTTCCGGAATTTTCAATACCTGCTTTGTAAATTCAATATAATCGCCTACAGGTTGATTATCATGATCGATCCATCCCGTAATAAATTTCTTATTCAGCTCCGTATCTCTTGCAGCCGCAAAATACCTTGTTCCGACCTCATTGCTTACCACAAACATTTGAACATTAGAAAAAATTCCCCTGAACTTTCCTTCCGATATGTATTTCTTTATCTGCCTGAAACCATCCATATAAGAATGAGCCTTATTTTTCAGCTCTATGTGTATAAGGGGAATCCCATTGATCAGAAGTGTGACATCAAATCTTCTGTCCCTCGAAAACGCATCTTCTTCATCCCTGAAAGCCTGATACTGATTAATAACCTCATATACCGTTGTCCCTCCTGCAATATGTTCATTATTTATAACAAGCAGGTGCAGCGTTTCATTCCCTCTCTGAACATGAACATATACTTTACCATTTTCTCCTGCAAGCCACTTTCCTGCATCATAAAACGAAGCATGGGACAAGTCGTTTTTTATCTTTGCAAATTCAGATTCATTCAAAGGAATATCACCAAGAACCGCTTTATTATTCTGCTCAAGAATATACTTGAAATTAGCCCAGATATCTTCCTCGTTCCGTATATCTTTCCTATATGTCCACTGTGAATCACCTTCACAGAGTTGATTAATCAGGCGTTGCTCAATAACAGATTCTAATTCAGCCATTCTCTTATCCTTTCTGTTGTCTGATGTATTCTAACAATTGATTATATATGCTGAGATCCATATTTCGCAACATATATATCTTAAATTCTTTTAGGCAGTCAACCTTACACCGATTCAAGTATTCCTTCGTTTTTTAGATGCTTTTCTATGACACTAAGCACATATTCAGCATTCTTAATCTGCTCCTCTGTCTCACCCTTGGAAGCAATATACATATCTTCATAATCTGATTGTGTTCGAATTTCAAAAGCTGATCCAATCATATCAGAAATATCTGTTGGAAAAATATTAGTCTTAATATATCGACGTCTAAACTCTCCTATAACAATTCCGTGCTTCTTTGAATCAAATGTATCCAGAGCTAACACAGCTCTGATTGAATGAAAAATACTATAATACGACCTATTGTTAGCAGATGCATATTCTCCAATATCATAAAGGGCTTTTGCTGACCTCAAATCATCCCCTGCTTTCTCAAATCTATATTTCGAATATGCAATATACTCCTCAGATAATTTACGCATAACGAATCCCCTCCCTTCTCACATTTTGATAAAATGGAGAGACAACAATATATTTATTGAATTCTTCATAACTTTGTACAATTGTTGCAAATAGCAATTCATATTCATATTTTCGATCAAGCATGTTGATTGTCGGATGCATCTTAGCCCTCTCACAACTTGTTTCTTCACGGCTAACATCCAATAAAACCATAATATCCAAATCACTGCCTTCTTCAAAATCTCCTCTTGCACAAGAACCATACAAGATAACTTCTTTTAATTTCGTGCCATACACTTTTTTTGCACCTTCTACATAATCTTTCATAGCACTGTCTATCATATTTTGATTAATCATTGTATCACCTTCCTTTATGCAAAATTCTCTATATTACTGTTTATTATACTACACAAACATATTTTTCAGCATATATTTCTTAAATTCTTTCAGGCAGTCAACCTTACGCTGTTGAAGGGTGATAAGGTTGTCGAGGTTAGAAAAGAACCCACTAATTCTTCTCTGTTCAGCATAGCTTGGATATGGTAAATCTATCTTCTCTAAATCAGAATTATGAAGATGGAC
>CADBMH010000172.1 GCA_902795705.1 uncultured Lachnospiraceae bacterium
GTACAGGCGCTCACGTAATAGCACTGTCGTGAGCGCTCAATTTTAGCATCACTTAGTTCAATATATGATTGAGACGCTACACTAGATCAAAGCTGACGTGATGTTTCTTAAGGTTTACTTCAAACTGCTCTTTATTCCAAACAAAGTTCATTGTAATTATTCATGGCTTCTATATTTGCCAAGTATTACGTTTGCTACAAGCGTTTTCTCACATGCTGCGTATTCTGAGCAATAGATATTTTCTTGTCACCATATTTTGATATTTTTTTCACAATAGTAATTCAAAAAATAAACGAATCGCTCGATAAGGATCTACGCTGATATCCTATCGAAATGATTCTCAAGAACTGTTTTTCTTGTTCACAGATCAAGAATATTAGCCACCAATATAGCTGAGCTTACAATTTATAATCGGCGCGGACCACAAAGAACAATTATGCCAAATAGCTACATTCTCTACACTGTCAATTCTGTTCTGAATATAGTGCAAAATTATTACTCTACTCACTGACAGTTTGATTGTTGAAAAGTAGGGAATAGTTCCAAACTAGTGCCCACATTAGCTCGCCCTTTATTTGTAAAACCATCAAATGATAGCTGTACGAGTGATTGCAATTGATATACATCATTTGTAACTTCAAACTGAATAATCTGAAAGCGATTACCATTCGCAATAATCTTATTTTTTACTTCATTGCTTCCAAAAGGATCAGCTGTTACACTATAGAATTGGATTATCGCATCTCGATTATATAGTTCTGGCATAAACCTTCCTTTTCCATATTGTATTTTCTGAATGATAAACCCTGGGATATTTTGTTTTTCAGAATCAAATCCCGTATATACAATTGCCGAAATCGGATATTTTTCTCTCCCCTTTAAATAATCTTTATCGCAGAGTTGATCAATCGTTTGCATTGATTCACGCGTTTTTTCTAACATCTTATTTATTGATTCAACTATTGCATCTACTTGCTCTTTAGAAAAATTGTACATATGCTATTTTTAAATTTACCTGTCAATATTGAAGAAAAACTTATACTGTGATCCGTTAAAAATGACTTTTGGCTGTTCAGCGTAATGCATTTATATACATTCAGTGTCTTATCTCTCCAAATTTCAGCACATCAGCGATTCTTTCGCTTGCGTAACCATCACCATAGGGATTAGCTGCATGTGACATTTCATTATATTTAGCTTTATCGTCTAGTAATCTGGTAAACTCTTTATAGATTGTTTCTTCATTTGTTCCAACAAGTTTAAGAGTTCCTGCCTTAATACCCTCAGGGCGTTCTGTTGTATCCCGCATCACAAGTACAGGTTTGCCCAAGCTTGGCGCTTCTTCTTGGATACCACCTGAATCAGTAAGAATAAGATAGCTGTGATGCATATAATTATGGAAATCAAGAACATCCAATGGCTCAATAATTCTTATCCTTGGATCCCTCATTTTTCCTTCACCAAACACTTCATCAGCGATGGATCTCACAGCTGGATTCATATGAATCGGATAAATAGCAACCACATCATCATGTTCGCCAAGAACTCGCTTGATAGCCCTGAACATATGACGCATTGGATCACCTAGATTTTCTCTGCGATGTGCTGTTATGGTGATTAATCCTTTTCCTTTAGCCCATTCAATATTTTCATCAGTATAGTCTTCTCTTACGGTTGTCTTAAAGGCATCAATGGCAGTATTCCCAGTAATCCATATCTTCTTAGGATCTCTAACCTCTTTAACAAGATTGTCATGAGAGAGCTGCGTTGGTGCAAAATTATACTGACTAATAATACTTACTGCTTCACGGTTGAATTCCTCAGGATATGGAGAATAAATATTATAAGTTCTAATCCCAGCTTCAACATGACCAACAGGGATCTGCAAATAAAAACATGCCAGAGCAGTTGCAAATGTAGTACTTGTATCTCCATGAACTAAAACAACGTCTGGTTTGACTCCAGCCAAGACATCTCTAATAGAATTTAAAATATTTGTAGTAATATCAAACAATGTTTGACTGGTCTTCATAATCGCTAGGTTATAATCAGGAACTACATTGAATACAT
Source organism: uncultured Lachnospiraceae bacterium (assembly GCA_902795705.1). Taxonomy (GTDB): domain Bacteria; phylum Bacillota; class Clostridia; order Lachnospirales; family Lachnospiraceae; genus Butyribacter. Next base: position 2,071 of record CADBMH010000172.1, read on the forward strand.
CAAGCACCTACTGCAGCATTTCTTTATGCTGCCCAGTAACACAAACAACTGTTTTAATCGATTGCCTCTTTTTTAATTCATTCACGAGTGGACACATTTTTATCGCTTCAGGGCGAGTCCCAAAGACCAACATTACCTTTTTCAAAATTATTTCCTCCTTTAACATTTAAGTATATTAAGTAGAAATTTTTTCAAAACATCTATCTAATCAATAATATAAAACAATATTATTATGTGATAGCAAATTGTATGTTTTTTGCAAGTAGAAAATGTCCGTCCCCCTTCCTGCAATTCTATTTTGCAATAAACAAGAGAATCGCTCGGAAAGCGCTCATCGTTAGATACTTTCAAACGATTCTCGGATTTTTACTTACTCGGAACAATTCTCTTAATGTGATTATGCCTTCTTCAAATGCATCTTAACAAGTACCTGATCGGAAATACTTTTTGCTAACGGTTCTTTAAACAGAAGCAATACTCCAAGATATACTCCAAAGAATAAAATTGCCGAAATAACAAGTGTAATAAAACTATTAAAGCTCAACATTTTTACCCACAATGATGATGCGGTTCCAAGGGCTAAACCTAGAATAATATAACCATAGTGTATTTGTTTAAATGCTCCTTTAACTCTTTTTCTTGTTGCCCGATATTGCCATAAATCTACAACTAGTTCAGCCACCAAGGTTCCGAATGCGGCTCCTGCTGATCTAAACTGTGGAATCAATATCGTATTAATAATAAGGTCAACTATTGCACCTGCAATTTCAGAAAAAAGAACTACTCTTTCTTTTCCAAGAGGAACGAGTATCTGAATTCCCAAAATATTGCTTATACCAATAAATAATAATGTCGGCATTATTATTTGCATTGGAAGAACAGATTCAGCATAAGCCGATCCAGAAAGGAAATAAATAGCTTCTTTAGCAAAAAGAATAAAATACAACATTAAAGGAGTTGCTAAAAGTACAACGAAGTCTATGGCTTTGTTTGTTATCTCCCCGAACTCCTTCATTTCATGGTGCTCAACATAATAACTTGCTCGAGGAAGTAGGACAGTGCTTAGTGATGTAACCACAAACACAAGGATTGTTTTTATTTTTACAGCCGCGTTATAATAACCAACATCAGCATCTGTAATCATAAAACCTAGCATTACAGTATCCAGATTGGTATAAATTGTGGTTGCTACAGACATTGCAAAGAATATAAGTACTGCCTTCATATGCCTCATTGGATGATAATTTCCAACGGGATGCATATAAATGTAGTGATGAGCATTAATAAAATTCATCACATTTGATGCAGATGCGGCAAAGATAGAAATGCCACCATAAATAACATAATCGCTCTTCTTATGTATCAGAAGAAACATAGCAATTAATGCTATAAATTTAAAAAGAATCGAACGCTTAGTGATATATGTATATTGCTCTAACCCCTTATACAGCCATTCCATTCCAATAGAAGTCAGAATAATCGTAAAGCTAACTATTATATAAAGATTACGATCTTCTTGAAGACGTGGAGCAAAAAGAAGACACATAGCTAAAGCAATATACGAAATGACTGTCATCACTAGATTGATAAACAGCAATTCGTGCACAGTTCTGCTTAGCTCTTCCTTGTCATCTCTCACCTGTGCACAAGCACGAATTCCATATGTTGGGATGCCAAGTTGGGCTATCATACTAAAATAGTTTATCAGTGACGTTGCAAAAGAAACTTTTCCCGTTCCTTCAGGGAGCAATATCCTACTAACGTAAGGAAAAGTAATTAATGGGAAAATAAAAGATGACATCGTGAGCAGAGCGTTCATGATGAAATTCTTTTTTATAGATGGTTGTTTTTCACTGCTCAAAGTCTATATCCCCCCATATATCAATTCATATATATCGTTCTTTATTATATCAAGCCATGATTTTTTTAGCACTATCATTGCCATAAACATTAGCTATGTAAATAAATATCAATATTGAGATCCACTGATAGCTTTCAGTTGTGAAAATAAACATAACCAAAAAGGTGATTGTAAAATATAAAAGATTTATATCCTTATACTTTACAGAATTAACAATAGCTTTTATAACTGGATATAAATATAAAATAAAGATATAAACACCACCATTAGCTAAAATAGACATTAATGAATTAGAAAAGCCTTGATTGTATGCCCTAAAAGGACTCATAAATGGCTTTATCTTATTATCATTCATATAACCATATCCAAAAATCGGATTGCTACGCCAACATTTGAATCCTGCTAAGAAATCATCCATTCGTATAGCGAATGAAAGGGAACTAGATAAATTTTTTTTGGCCAAAAGTAATTTATAAATCAGAAAAGATATAACCAAGAAAGCAATTGGTATAGATATATATTTTAAAATTTTTATAGCTTTATCTCGAAATTTTGATGTTAATAGAAGGTATAAAGCACAAAAGCCTAAAATAATATAACCTGTATAGGATAAAGTTGAAACAATAGCTGCTGAAAGAAAAAACATTATACTTTTGCGCTTGTTCTTATTTAGCATTGTTTCAAATAAAAGGGCTATAGCAAAATTATAAGATGCTGTTGCTCCCTCTGTAAAAAAAGAAGTGTTTCTATCAATTACAATATTAGTAAAAGGAAGAGATGCGGTTTGTACTATGTATTGGATATTAAAATATCCATTAGCTGTTCGAGTCTTTCCATCGCCTGACCATGTATGAATAATAGAGCAATTGGTAGGGTATAAATGAAAAAGTGATCCTGTGGCCCAAATAATTAAAGAAATCAATGCAACAACAGACATCACATTGGTGAATTTTTCACATAAACTAGGATACCTGTAATCATCTACTCTTGTGTGATAATAAAATATCATTAAAGAAACGATGATTATTAGTTTCACAAAGCCACTTAGATTAAAACGTCTAAATATAGTATATATTCCTGCGTACAGAATAAAAAAAATCAATATGAAAAAGCCTTTGCTAAAACGTTTAGTTTTTATTACTCCATTTTTCCAAATGCATGCTAGTAAAGAGATAGTTGTAACCAAAAAAAGTATATTCCGATTTCTGCTTGCTGTTAAATAACTATGTTGCCAAATAGACCTAGAATTTAATACTAGACAAATGGCTAATAAATATTCAAATATATCAGTTACATGAATAATCTTTTTCCATTTCATAAATTCTCTTTTTACCTTGATGATTATTCCCAGTTTTTGACTCCACCCGGTTTTAAGCCTAATAACCAATATGTTTGGTAATTCGTTTTCCGATATAAATAAATAAGTTTCCCTATTTTACCCATTTTTGGAACCATATTATACACAGAAGGTGCTACCATTCGTATTTCCGCATCATAAGTCTTTATTTTATCCAAATTTTTTTTGCTTATCTTATCCAACATAATCGTTCTAATAGCAGTTGTATGATAATTTGCTGCTCTCATAAGAACGTATTTCCCATTCCTCTTATCTTTATTAGCCTCGGCAAACTCAGAAACTTCTTTGCAGATATAGAGCATTTCATCACAATGTTTTATTCTTGAATCTTTACTAACACTTTGACCATCTCGACCAACTCTATAGCAATAAACCGGCACAGAACTAAGCTCTATTTTATTACATGAAGCAAGCGGAATAAGATCATAATATTGGTCAGTATAAAGTGTATGTTCAGGAAGAAACAACTTTGAAGAGCGTAAAATCTCTGTCTTATAAGTTATTGCCCACATTCCAATCGGTCTGTTTGTCAAGCCATCTAAGGAATCGTAAAATCCATTATCTACTTTATTTACGACGGTTACTAAGGATAGATTATTATTATTCGGCCCTTTAAAATAATTTGTAACAACAATATCTGCATCGGTATTATTCAATTGATTAACTAATTGAATTAACCCAGTTTTAGAAAACCAATCATCACCATCAAGTAATTTAAAATACTTTCCAGTAGCCTTTTTTACAGTATAGTTAAAAACCGATCCATACCCACCATTTTCTTTATGAATAACATGAAATGTTTCTGGATATTTTTTTTCATATTTCTTAGCAATTGAAAGTGAATTATCTGTACCACCATCATCCACAACAAATACTTCAATACCATCCAATATTTCAGGAATAACGAGTGAATCCAACGTTTCCTCAATATATTTTCCAACATTATATGCAGCTATCGAGACTGTTAATATTTTCTCCATTATTCTTCCTTACTATTTTTCATATCTTCAATCATTCGATTGAACATTTCTTCAAGCCCTACTTCGGCTTTCCATCCTAGATCTTCAAGTTTCTTTCCACTTAGCTTTAAATGTACATCAGCTGCATAGCCGAATGAATTATCTTTAGGAATATCGTATACAACCTTGATTCTGTCTCGTGCAATATTATGAACAACCATTTCTGCCATATCAGCAATAGTTGTATGAGTTGCTTCATTTACAACGTTGTACGCTTCACCCGAAGTGCCCCTAACAAGAATTGTAAAAAGGTCTTTTACAAGATCCCTGCTGTAGCAGTAATTACCTTCAGATAATCCCCTGGTGTGAAGAACGATATTCTCATTCTCAATAACACTTTGGGCAAACTGTGCAAACACTCTATGGTCCCACGGCAACACCCCTGGCCCAAATGTTTGCGCCAATCTTGCAATAACCACATCTAATCCATATTCAGATTGATATGCTATACAAAGATTCTCGCATAATCGCTTGCTTTCGGGATAATTGCTCCGTACATTAAATAGGTCAATATAACCAAGCTTATCTTCTGTTGCTACATCGCCTGAAGGTAAAGTGCCGTATACTTCCATTGATGAAATATAAACGAATCTCTTTACATAGTGCTGCAGCGAAAAATCCAATAGATTCTTTGTGCCAGCAATTGCCGTATCTATTGTCTCTACCGGTTTGCTTACCATTGTTTTCGATGTGGTTACAGCTGCGCAATGAAATACATAATCGACATCATCAGAAAAAACTTTGCACCATTCTTGATTAGTTATATCTCCCTTAACAAGATGGATCTGATCCGTTTCGTTTCCATATATAACTCTGGCTTTTTCTGGATTTCTTACTAATGCATAAACTATGCTACCGATCCGCAACAGATTCCTGACCAGCAATGATCCGACTAAACCTGTAGCACCGGTGACAAGAATTCTTTTTCCAATCAATTGATCAGCAAATTCACTATGACTGATATTATTTAAATCTTCTTCTAAATAACTCACACTCTATCCTTATTTAATATGCTAACTAGAACTCACTCTTCATACCCATAGATTTGAGCATTCTCTTTTGCATCAAGTAATGCCCGCATAGTATAAAAATCATCAGGTGTTGTAATCTTGATGTTTTCACTAGGACCATCCACAAGATAAAGTTTTTTACCGTAATGCTTTGCAAGACTGCAGGAATCAATAAAATTTGTCTCTTCTTCTGCTTGTGCCTGTTTCTGCATGTTCAGAATTTCATCAAGCCAGAAACTCTGAGGTGCTCTTGCAAGCCTTGTGTTATTTCTTTCTGGAATATCCTCAATCTGATTCTCTCCAGATACAACCAGAACTGTTTCCTTCACTTTAACACAGGTAATTGCTGATCCATATTTTTTAACTGAAGCAATATTATCTGAAATTAATTTATCATTAATCAATGGTCTGACTCCATCGTGAATTAGAACAATGCTTCTTTCAGCTCCTACAACTTCTTTAGCTGCTACCAGACCATTAAAAATGGAAAGTTGACCAGTAGACCCACCCTGTACGACTTTTCTAACTTTTGTTAAATTATAATGTTCAATTAACTGCTTAAGATATGGAATCCATTCCTTTACACATGCAATCACAATACCATCTATTTCAGAATGATATTGAAACTTTTCAATTGTGTGGACAATGATTGGCTTACCATGTATATCAAGAAATTGCTTTGGCTTTGTCTTGGTATGCATACGAGAACCAACACCACCAGCAAATATAACCGCTATATTCATTAGATTCCTTTATTTTTCCAAATTTTTCATGATAGAAAAAGTAGAGAAGATTCCAAAGGCAAGCATAATAAATAAATATAAAAAAGAAAAAAGATTAACAGTTTTTGTGAGAATTGCGATTAAGAATAACAATCCTGCCAGCCCATTTATAGATACCAAGTTTAAAGCGATTATTTTAATAGGATCAAAAGACGTTCTATCCTTCATTGACTTTGCCGCTGCTTTCCCATAAACAGATTCTTTTTTTTGCGTAATTAGACGTGGAAACATTGTACAAATTCCAGAAACAGCTCCAATACAAACATACATTGAAGGCGAAATCATCTTCAAAGGAAAAATCGATTCTTCCTTTGATGCAACTAAACCTGCCCCAAAATAAAAAACGATCATTGCAAGATATCCAGCCGCTGCATCCCACAAATCTCCAGATCTACTCACTTGACCGCGATACCTAGCCAAGTTGCCATCTACACCATCAGCAATATTCCAAAGCCAAAAAAATAGATATCCTAACAAAGCCCCCTTCATTCCTGGCGCAAATACAAAAAATGCAAACGATATCAAACAAGAATAAAAAGAAACAATAGTAACATCATTAGGAGTGATTTTTGTATCCATCAAAACAATGGAAACAAAGTCACAAATAGGCCTCCACAGATAATAGCTTACAAAATCTACTTTAACAAATTTTCTTTTATATTCAGGTAGAGTTTTTTCGTGCAGTTGTTTAATTGTTAACATTTGATTCTTCCTTCCTTCCTTCCTTGCATCTAGTTAATTAAGTATTTTATAACACTTATAATATCTGTTTATTTGTGTGCCAATTTTGAAAAAATCTTATAGGATACTAAATAGCTTAAATACATATGCTTCCTTAACATAATAATTTGCGGACGTTCCTTTTTATTAAACCAATTTAGATCACAGTTTATTAATGCGCCAGCATAAGGCTTTGCCTGACTTAATTTTCTTAATTCGCAGGTTCTCACTTTCAGAGGCTTAGGATTATTATTATGAGCCATATCATACTTTATAACACCTAAAGCACATATAACATATCTTTTACAAAGAGCTCTTTCAATTTCCTCTTTTCCTACATTTAATGAACTGGTGTCAATTTTCAAAACTGATTTTTGAATATGAGCAATCAGCTTTTTATCATTTTCTTTAATTGATTGATGATACCGATGACTTTCAGATTTCGCATTAATGTATCTTTCGTATAGATCAATTGGATCATACATTATTCCATTTCTTTGTTGTATACAACAATCAATATTAAAAAGATCATCATCACCAATTATTATTGACTCATCAAATCTGATGTTATTAGATTCAAGGAATGACTTTCGAAATGCTTTAAACCACACACTATGAAATCCATGATCTGTAACTCTACTCTTATATCCATGACAAAGCTGATCAAGAAATAGATACTTTAATTCATCACTATTTAAATCCTTTTTTTCTCCATATGGTAATGAATGAGTTCTCACAATTCTCCCATCACTATATACCTTATTAGTATCGTAGTAGACTATGTCGCAAGCTCTATTCTTTAGGGATTTCATCATTAGATAGGCAGCATCAGATCTTATATAATCATCATTATCAATAAATGCTATATACGTCCCTTTAGAGCTTTTTATTCCGGCATTCCTAGCAGATGCTACCCCACCATTAGATTTATGTATAACTCGAACGTTCTTGTGCACTACATATTCATCACATATTTTACCGCTGTTATTTGTTGAACCATCATCAACAAGAATTAACTCATAACCATCATCTATAGTTTGATTAACTACAGACTCAATACATCTTCGTAACAATGCTTCTTTGCAATTATACACAGGCACTACAAAGCTTATTTCAATTCTTTCGTCTGTCTGTCTGTCTGTCTGTCTGTCTGTCTGTCTGTCTGTCTGTCTCGATTATGCCAACCATATGATTTCTTTCAATCCCCAACTCTATTAATTTCACCTATTTTCTAATAATTCAACAAAGGAGTTAATAAGTGAAATACTCATATTCCTTTAATTGAATACATAATGTGCTTTATATTATTTTTCAAGGGCCTTCCATAAGCTTGAAAAAAGCCAGCTACGTTAATGGCCAGCTTCCTTGGTAATCTATTGAATATATTTACTTTCCATGGATTTCTGCTGTCTTCTCTGAATGGCTCATCTTTCCATGGAGAGATTTTTTTGTACTGCCTCCACTGCTTACAGTACCTGTGCTCACATCCATTCATCCACGGCCTCTTACTGAGAAAACTTGTGGTGAAATGAATAATCGCAGGATGTTCCGCAGCATTCTTTACTTCTGCTTCACTGTAATAACCTTTAACTGGCTTTCGGTATGTAAGAAGTTCAGAATATGTAAAATCATAGAAAATAGTGACAGAGTTAAATACCGGGTCAAAGCAATAACAATCGTGGCTGAGAACGGCATTAAGAGCTCCCTGATCGCCTTGCTGTATCTTTCCATGCTTCTCTTCTATAAAATGAAGCAGCCTGTCCTCTACTCTCAATTTCTTCCATCTGTCCAGATCAATCAGCATCACGCCAGAATTAAACATGATGCCATTTGGCTGCAGATCAATATTCTCACGATAGTACTTGCTGAAAGCATCATTCAGAGCCGCTATCGTTTTTCCATACATATCAAGATTCCATAGTTTCGATATGCTTTGAACAACAATTACATCGCAATCCAGATAAAGAACTCTGTGAAGATCATTTGGAAGATCGCGAGAAATAAACAGACGAGCATACTGCGATAATGATCCCCGATCCACAGCAACCTTTATACCAAGTTCTTCCGTGATATTGTGAGCCTTTATCCAGACTGGAAGTTTTCTCTGGTACTTATCGCATACTTCTTCTATACGCTGATGATTTAAAGTGCTGATTCCAGAATCAAGAATATAGATTTTTATGTCATCTACATCCTTACTATTCTCAAAAAGACTGACTAATGAAACACCAAGTATCTCAGCGAAGTTGTCATCCGATGCATAGACAATATGTACTGTATCTGCCTGGCTCATGCTGCCACCATGCTTTCAGTGGCATAGCCCATCCACTCACCAAACGATAATAATGCTAATTCTTCAGAGACGTCTCTCTCCCCCCCCTCCCCGCTTTCAACGGTCCTACTTGCTATTTCTGTATAAAACTTTATATACTTCTGCTTCATGACATCAGTATTGTAAATGTTAAGAACATCCTGATAGGCCTGCTCGGGCAAAGGTTCTGGAAAGCTTTTCATTGCCTGATGAATCCTATCTGCATATTCCTCTGCAGTATGACAGACATATCCATTCACCCCATCATGAATGACACTCTTGTTTCCCATAACATCGGATACAAGAATAAGCTTCTTAATAAACATATTCTCGATTAAACTCATTGCGATTGCTTCGCCTAAAGAACACAAAATAAAAGCATCAGCTCCCTTTGCTATAGCCAACGCCTCATTTCTCGGTTTCCATCCAGTAACGGTCAAATTCGGAGCAGTAAGCTCGTTCTCTAATTCACCATTGCCTATCCAAAGAAAATCTGCTTCTGGTACTAATTCGGCAATATGATTAAAAAGTGCTGGCTGTTTTTGTACTGTTGCGCGGCCCAACGTGAACACAGTAAATTTATCTTGCCTAACAGGTTTAATTGGATCCAATTGCTTCTTCAAATCTTCAAGATTTACACCTGTCTCAATATACGTATGCCGCTTAGTTAAAGTAGCAGCTACTTCGTCTTCAGATTCACAACAAGTTAAAGTAATGGCATTTGAAGTTCGTCCAAGTATTTTTTCCATAAGACCATATATTTTTGTTTTCCTATCTGGCCCCATAAGAATATGCGCATAACCATGTGGAGTATAAACTACCACTTTATCTTTACCTTTAAACGCAAGACGACCAATGCCACCAGCGACAGAAGAATGAAGATGAATAATATCTGGTTTTACTTCTTCTTCAATAGTTCTAAGTTCCTTAATAACTTTCCGATCATTGGAAATTGAAATGATGCTTTTTGAACTGAAACCTTCTACTTCTATAAGATGAACTCTTTTATCCAGAAAATCTTTGTAGTTTTTAGGAGTCTGTGGCCTAATTGCATAAGCTAAATAGACATCAAAATTATCAACCATATCATTGCAAAGTTGAGAAACATATGTAAAAACGCCCCCACCAAACGCCTCGCACACCATCAAAATCTTAATGCGTCTATTTTGCTTATCCCCTACATTTTCCATCAGATTTCCCCTATACATAAAAGAGTCATGCAGATTTTGTCCTCACGACCTTATCTATGATCAATTCAATTCTACCTTTACCTTTTTCAATGCCACCTCAATAGTCTTATCCATATCGTAATACTTATATTCACCAAGACGGCCACCAAAGATGACATTACTTTCTTTATCAACTAAAACTCTATACTGCTTGTAAAGCTTTCCATTCTTCTCATCGTTCAATCCCAGACACCCTCGTGAATGGTTGACATAGAATTGAATTCATGCAGACATAAACACTAAATTGATAAGCTCAATGAATGGCAAGCACCTGTCTTCAGCTCATGTAAGTCATGATCAGATTTCTGACTTAGTAATGGACATCATTCAGTTTCCATTAACGATTTTTACTGGAGAGTTGAAAGTTTGACTAGAAAAAGCGCAAAGGTCTCCAGCTCTTTTAAAAGTAGTATTATTGCTTCTATTGTAAAAACTAAGTTATTGCCTGCTTTTTCGCCTATGAGGCTAGGTCCTCGTCCGAATAGTGGGCCTGCAGCGCAGAAATATACCTGGTTAGGAA
>CADBMH010000173.1 GCA_902795705.1 uncultured Lachnospiraceae bacterium
AGATGAGAACCAGAATTATTTTGATTTTGACGGGGAACGATTTTATGATCGCAAGGATTGGAATATCTATTTTGACTGGCAGCGAGCGGGAGATGATCCGGCGAACGGACAATATGCTATTGATGATTACCATCTGAATGTATATGATGAAATCGCGAAGCTGATCGGTGCCGATAAGATGGACAGTCTGGTAAAAAAGAAAAACAACTTGAGCGATACGGATTATATCAGTGGCGATTTTCTTTTTGAAAATTCCGGAAGCGACAGATTGACGGGCTTTACCTTTAACTTTAATGCATTGGATACCTATGATTACTCTGTTGCTTCGACTGGAAGCGATAAAAAAACAGCAGCACAGAAATGGCGTTATGTGCCTACGGATGGAAAGAGTGATGCAGGCGGGAAGGATTCCGACAAGGTAAGTACTGTTAGTTCATCCCAGGTGGTCTGCGAGACAGGAAAGAAGTATTCCTTTACTTATTATGGATTTAAGGCAAATCCGATCCTTCAGAAAGCATTATTCCGGTTCGAGGATGAGAAAGACTTTGAAAGCTTTAACTTTAAGGTAATCTGTGTGACTCCTGCAGAAATGAATCAGATCGCAGCACAGGCGGCACAGGCAAACAGTGGAAAAACAGGAGTGAAAAATGATATTCTGCTTGATCTGGCAGAAAGAGCAGATATGTATTATATCCATACGCAAAAAACAAAGACGATCGATGTGCAGGATGACTTCGAAAAGGCATATCTATTCTATAAGGATATTGTGCTGCAAGGCAAAAAGGCAAAAGCAATATCGGATTTTAACACATTTTTCGATAATGATCTGGAGTGGAGCCAGGTCATGAAGATCCTGAAGCGAAGCAGCGATCCGGACTATGGTCCTAATCTGCCGATTATGTATAACAATGAGCTTGCTATAATGTCGGAAGAATGTGTGGATGAAAATGAGACATTGAAGTCCAGCAGTGCGGAGGATACGCATATGTATCTGGAGGACACGGATAATAAGAGCATGAATAGTCTTCATTATTCCGGAAATGTATGTAATCTCTCCAAAATGTATATCATCACGATACAGTTTAATCTGCGGGCAAGCAAGAGCAAAGATGTGGAACGGACATTTATGGATGATATCTACCCGTATCTCTATAGCGTAGATATTAACAAATCCTATAAAGCGACGCCAAGAAACAGGGTTGCCTATACTGCCGAGAAGACAGGTTATATCAAAGCAGTCGGGGACGGTGGCGCCGGCTATGCGAGAGAGCTTTGTCCGAAAAAGGACAGAAATGAACAGTTTGAAAGAAATGCGCTTTATTTGTGGAACCGGTACACCTTTTATCCGTGCGGAAAGAATCTTATTTCAAAGGAGTATAATGAAGAAAACCTGAAAGAATTTTTGGCACAGGGTTATTTGAGTTCCTACTGTGATGGTCAGGGAGCGATTTTTGGTGACAGCGACCGGGCATTTTTGAGCAGATACGGTACAGACGGCTTAGGAGCAGACGGAAAGTATCCTGATGATGAGGCTCAGAATGTTTATGTTCTGAATCAGGGAGGCGGTCAGGGTGATGTTACCAATGAGCATGCATTATCGTTCTTCTCATCTATGAATGACGATACTCCGCACCATACAAATGAGTTCCTGGAGGTCGCATTCCAGATTATGAACAACCAGAGTCCGAAATCTGTTAAAATAAATGCCGAGAAGAGAAATAAGGTATACTCTCTGCTGAATGATATAGAAGCAGATACCGATCTGGTACTCTTTGATGTTGACAAGAATGTCCATTATAAGGATGCTCAGTTGAATAAAGAGAGAAATATTTATGTTTATGTCAAGAATTACTATAACAGATTAGCTTGTATAAAAAGTATTAAGCTTGTTGATTCTACAGGAACGAAAACGAAAGATATCTCTTCAATATATCTGGATCCGAATGGGAATGAAACCAGAGGTAAGGAGACCTGTGTAGGCGATTCAAGCGAGGGTAAGAGTGCTACCGGCTTTAAGGTGGATGCCAAGGGTATGCTTTATTTCTACATTCCATATACCTATAAAGACTTTTTGGGTAAGAACGCAGGCGATTCTACGGAATATAATAAAATTGTTATAGAAGGAGTCGGCTGGAACTGGAAAGATAGAAAGAGTGGGGAAAAGACCAAAGAATACACCTTCAGGCGTGAGATTGAAATTGAAGATCAGGGCTTGTTCCTGCTTGAGTAACTGTTTGCTTGTGACATGCAGGGAATTATCCGATTTGGACTAATCGAAAATCAGTACTAAAAACAGACAATGCATTATGAAAAATTCATAGTGCATTGTCTTTTCGTTTATCTTTTAAATAATTGGTAACGATGTGTATTATCTATTGACATATTGTGTACAGTTGTGTATAGTGTGCTTATTACGCAAGGAAATCAAACAGGGCGGAAGGAAATGACGCTTTCGCCAGTAAAGGAGGTTCATATGAAATACACATACACAGCGATATTTACCCCGACAGATGACGGGCAGGAGCTGTATTGCCGTGTTCCCGATTTGCCTGGATGCATCACAACGGGAGACAGTATCGATGATGCCATTGAAATGATTACGGATGCCGCAAGCGGCTGGCTCGTGGTGGCAGAGGACGAGGGAAACGAGATTCCTGTTGCCACTCCACAGCATCAGCTTGACATTCCGGAGAATGCCACCTGCTCCATCATCCGTATCGATACGCTCGCATATAGAGCGGCTACCGATACCAAGTCTGTCCGGAAGAATGTTTCTCTCCCTGCGTGGATGGCTGCACTTGCGGAAAAGCGTGGAGTGAACTGCTCCCAAGTCCTTCAGGATGGATTGACGAGGATCTTCGACAGTTCCCCTTTTACCCCTGCAAGATAATCCCATCGGGCAGCAGGAGCAGAAAAGAAATTGCTTAACTTCACAAAATATACAGCCTCTACCTTATAGGCATAGAAAAAGGCGTGTGCTCCGTGCATACGCCTTGTCCATTCCTGCCCTTTCCACATTGATGCAATTCATAAATTTTTCTTGAAATACAATCAGGAATATGCTATAGTATTTATAAGCATTTAGTTTCTGAATATCATAGTTGTTTCTAATTTATCTATATTTTAACTTTATCTATCAGAAAACTCTTGCTTATACCACACGAAAACTGAATATAGGCAGGGGTTGTGATAGAAGCGGCATGCAGAGACAATCTAGTTTTGTCTGATGCAGCGGGCACTGGAATGTAGTGCAATGTTTCTTTCCGCACTTCTGTCGGAAAGGAGCTTTATGAAACATGATGTTACAGAAAAAGCGTTGATTGCCAATAATGATGTTTTTGCGGATATCATTAACGGAAACAGATTGTTTGGCGAGTATAGGATTCTGCCGGAGGAAATCAGGAAAAATTAGCAAAGTGGCTTTGCTGTCATTGCAGATGCGCTTGCCTACCGTGGAAGGTCAGAGAGCGAATTGTATCACCATCTCCGGAATGACAAAAGGGTTTTGGTACACACAGAGCAGACCTTGGATTTGTTATCAGCACTCTGTGGTTCAAAAGTCACAAAGATTATGCAGGAACATTATGTACAAAACAGTGAGGAAAAAAGAGAGAAAAAGAAGGGAGCCAGTATGGCAAATTTTTTGGAGGATGTTTTTGAGGATATAGAGAAAGAAGTGCAGGAAAAGGTGGGGAAAGAATATAGAGATAAGTTTGAAAAAATTGAAGAAAGAAAAAAAGAAATTGAGGAAAGAAATAAAGAAGTTGAAGAAAGAAAAAAAGAAATTGAAAATGGATTCAAGCAACGGGAAAAGGAACTCCGACAAAAGGAGGATGGACTCCAGCAGAGAGAGGATGGACTCCAGCAGAGGGAAAACCGCCTTTTATGCTTCATATGTGGGATATTCCGACCATTTCACAAATGACGGGATATTCTATTGAGAAAATTAAGCGCGCGACAGGTGAATAAGAAAAAATGTGTTCTCCGCTCACACCACTTTCGTATGATTTGTTTTCGTGATCGATCTTGGCAGGGCGTCTTTGGAGTTTTTCCAAGGCTTATCTGCGTTTTTATAGTCAAATTTATCGGTGAACCATTCAAGATCATCGGTTACTCGTTGCATATTTTCGATATACAAATTATTTAGGTCATTTAGAAATTCGGTCTGTACTTCGTCTTTCATCTTTTGAAATGCAGTCTCCCGAAGCCGCATAAAATGCTCGGTACAAAAGCCTTTGCTCTTTTTGAAGAGCTCTTTAAAACCCGGTTCATGCTGATAGGAGTGTACAATCGTATCCAGGTAGCGGTCAAAGATCGGCTCCATGCGATTGCATACAAAACAGGAGGAATTAACGGTCTTTAGATAGTCCGTCAGCGGATCCTCTACTGTCTTTTTACCAAGCAGTCCCTTTCCTTTTGTGATCGTTGCTTTTTTGTCCATCAGAGAGCGGATTTTTTTATTGGTATGCTGCATATGTGTCAGGAGCATCAGTGCAAGTCCCTGCCGGTTCTGGTTTTGATACATCATCTTGATATGATGGGTGCAGAAGCCGACTTCGTTGGTCTGCATGCGGATATCATCCACCATGTAGCTGGAACCCATGACAAATTCGATGTTTTCGTCTTCAAGAGCATGGTACATCTCGCAGACCGGGCATTCGCAGTCCTTTTCAAATGCTTCATTGACAGGAATCGTATATAGCTTCTGTTTCATGTGAACACTCCTTTGATGTATTGTCAGACAAGATTATTTTCTAATAACAAATGGCTCATATTGAGTTTTGTAAAATCACTGTCCCGGCCGGAATTTTTGTGAAACATGGCAATGAGTCTTTTTTGCATAGGCTTCCGGCGTAGAACCGTTAAATACTGCCATATACCGCTGTGGTTTTTTTGTGTTATAGAACAAAGGGTCATAGTATCTTCCGTTAATCATTGCCCAACAGTGGGAGCCGGAAAATCTATTTTTACAGTCCTGACAGAGATAGGAATTTTTATATCCAATCCCATCGGCAAGATAGACAAATCCCATCGCAAGGGCGCGGCAGTCGCCAATGCCGCGTTTTAGCATATAAGCACCGGATTTGGCTGTCCAGCCCTTTTTGCCGTCACAGACCGTCTCAACATAGCTGTAATTTTTTACCACCCATTTAAAACATTTTTGCAGCTTTTCTTTTTTGGTCATGTCAGGAGTCGTGATCTGCTTAATGATCTCCCTTGCATAGAGTGTTGTATGCAGATGCCGGATCTGGTATTTTTTTAGTTTCTTTCCCGAAGGAGAATAGAATTTTCCCTTTTTCAAGTAGGCATGAACGGTTCCGTCCAGATTAATATAATATTTTGCTTTTTTGTATTTAATATCTGAGGTCCAGAGCTTGCCATTCCGGAAGAAATAGTATTTTCCTTTAATGCGGTAAGAACCAGTCAGTTTTGCAAGTTGTCCCTTTTTATTAAAGATAAAATCCCTGATCTGTGTATCCGCAGCAATTTTTCCATCTTCGTCTGCATAGATGACAGGAAATTTTTTCTTTTTATAATTGCCTAAATCCGTTACACTGCCGAGCTTTTTATATCGGTCTTCTAACTTCATAAACCATCCGGACATGCGTTTTCCCTTTCTATTTTTTAAGTACATGTCTTCGTCCCGTTCGGCAACATGATAGGTATCTGTATTTTTTTGGGCTTTTCCACCGGTAGCTGGCTGCTCGACAAAGAAAATTCCGACAAAAAATATCAGAATACAGGAAAGTGGTATAATCCATTTGTGTTTTTGCACACTTGTAAGCAACGCAGTCACTTTGCTCATTTTTTCATATCCCCGATGTATATTTACATTTTTCACTGTATGTCCCCTCTTTCGTTTCTTTTTCATTCAAAGTCTTGGTCTTGCAGACATTATTGCCGTAAAAAATATTGCTGATATCATTATAATTATTTTGCTATTAAATAACAATATTTATTTTATATTATTTTCATTTTTTACCAGAGTTCTAATTCAATTTATTATATTATGTTAATAAATTTTACTAGTGTTTTAATAGAATTTAATATATTATGTTAATAAAGCATTACTATTTGAATAAAATTCGCCCTGTAACCTTCATTGGTTACAGGGTGAAGAAGTATAGGCGCTATGGTGGAAGCTTGTGACGAGGAGGTTATCAATGAAACAATTTTTAAAAACAGGGCGTGCAAGGCGTCTGGGGAGAACAATCGGTACGGCACTGATTAGCATTACAATGTTAGCAGGAAGCCTAAGCTATGCGATTCCTGCCAGAACGGAGGCTGCAATGAAAAAGGATATCAAGATACAAAAGGCTGCCCCGGAGGATGTGTGCAGCATTACGATCAATGGAAATGATATTAAGAAGGACAATGTAAACGGTCTGACCTATAAGGGCTTTGGCTTTTTGTCTGCCAATTCGACCAGTGATCTTTTATTAGACTATAAGGCAGAGCATCCGGAGGCTTATGCAAAGCTGATGCAATATTTGTTCGGCGGGGATTATCCGCTGATGACACATGTAAAGCTGGAGATGGGGAATGACAGAAATACCTCGACCGGTTCCGAGGCGGCTACGATGCGTTATCCGAATGAGGAGGTCAACATCCTCAGAAATCCGGGCTGGCAGATTGCCGCAGACGCGAAAAGGATCAATCCGAAGGTCAAGGTCAGCATCCTGCGCTGGTGTCCGCCGGAATGGGTAAAGACCGATGAAAATATTTATACATGGTATAAGCGTTCTATTTTAAAGGCCTATGAAACCTATGGATATATGGTGGATTATATTAATCCGAATACAAATGAATCATGGAAGAACAGTGATTACACAACGACGAAAAAGTTTAAAAAATGGATATTAGCGGAAAATGAAAAGACGATTCGGGATGCCAAGACAAGAAAGCTTTATCAGAAGATCGGACTGATTGTGACCGACGAGGCAGAGCAGCTTGATGAGAATGTGTATAAAACACTTACAACAGACGCGGAGTTTCGGAATGCGGTTTCCGTTGCCGGATATCATTATCCGAATAAGGATAATACAAATGGTGGTATGAAGGTTCTGGCGGATGAGTTGGATATGGAGGTCTGGTCAAGCGAGAATCAGGCGACCTTTTCAAACAGCTATTTCCGTCCTGCAAACACACAGTCAGACGGGGATTCCACCGGCATCGGGGGGACCGGCAGTGCGTTAGAGATGGGGAACTATATTGTAAAAGGGTTCACAGAGTCCAGAAGAACGCATATTGTCTACCAGCCGGCAGTCGGTTCCTTTTATGAAGGCGGGCAGTATTCCTTTAAGGAGCTGGTGAGCGCAAGAGATCCGTGGTCGGGCTTTATGCACTATGACACAGGACTTTTGATCCTGTCGCATCTTAGCAGGTTTGCCGTGACCGGATGGGAGAACGAATCAAATACCGCCGGAATCTGGAGAGCAGTTACGACAGCCAGTGGATGTACGGTGGGAGGCGAGCGTAATGTCGAGGGAAGGGATGGCGGTGACAGTTATCTGACACTTGCAGCACCGGATAAGACTGCATTTACAACGCTCCTTGTCAATGACAGTAAACATGAAAAGAATTACCGGATCAAGACCGAGAATATGAAGCTTTCTTCTGACGAGCTGCAGGTATGGGAAACCAGAGCAGCAGATGACGGAGCGTATGACGAAAATTACATGAAGCTGTTAAATGAATCACTTTCTAAGGCATCTGACGGTACATACCATATAAAGGTGAAGCCGTGGTCTGTGGTGACGGTCACGAGCTTAGACAGAAAGGATGCGTCTGAGTTAAAGGAAGGACTGCCAAAGGATGGGGAGAGAACGGTTTTAGATACGGACAGCACCGGAGGCAGGCAGGATACAGACAGCGAATATCTGTATGCGGATAACTTTGATTATACCGGAAAGACGGTGCCTGTACTGGATGGTAAGGGCGGATTCACCGGTGAAAAGGAGGATTATATCGCATCACGCGGCGGCGATACCGGTGCGATGGCAAGATATGTGAATAATATCAATGGATGTTTTGAGGTATATAAACGACCGGATGGGGAGTATGTTTTAAGACAGCAGCTTGATCAGGGTGTGACCGGAACAGGAAATGCATGGGGGCAGGGTGATCCTGCGGCAGCGATCGGTGATTTCCGGTGGACGAATTACGTGGCTTCAGTCGATGTTCTGTTTGAAGAAACGACACTTGCGGAGCCTTATGCGAGCATTGCGATCCGTCAGACCGGAGGCGCGACGAAGCTTTTCCTGACAGCAGGCTATACCTTTGAGGTAAATGCGAAGGGTGCGTGGAAGTTGTACAGGAAAGCAACCTCTACGAAGAAAGCACTTCTACAGGAAGGTCAGATCACGGATGAAAAGATTTTTGCAACAGGCTTTCATGTGAAGAACAATCTCTGTCTGGAGGGTGCCGGAAATGTGATCCGTGCCTATGTGAACGGAAATCTGATCACAAGCTATGAGGATGCCGCACCGGTCACCTTTGGAAGAATCGGACTCGGCAGCGGATTTTCTTATACAGAATTTGATAATCTGAAGGTAACAAAGCTTAAGGGAGAGGTGCCGTATTATACAGAGCTGATCGATAACATGGAGATTTATGACCTGACAGCGGAGAAAAATCCAAAGCTTGTTTATGAAGGAAAATGGTCACATGAATGCGGACAGGGAATGTATGTTTATCAGCGTACAAAATCCTTCGCGCAGGCGAAGGGAGACTCCTTTACGTATACCTTTACGGGAACGGGATTAGAAATCATCGGCTCGAGCAAGGCGGATATTCCTTTAGAGGTGACAGTGGATGGTATTCCGGTTGAGGGAGAGCAGAAGACCGTGGAAACATCAGATCTTGGCACAAGCTACCGTTTGACAGGACTGGAGCCCGGACAGCATACGGTGACAGTTGTGAGTCAGGGAGAATCGTCACGGCTTAACATAGATATGATTGGAATCCTTGGCAATCCTGCGGAAAAAGGAGAAACAGCAGAGGATATAAAACCGGTGGAACCGGTACAGATGGCGGCGGTTCCAAAGATTGCTCCGGGAAGTTCAGAAGCTGTTGATGATACACCGGCTGTCACGGCATTGAAAAAGGGTGATGTCATCAGCTCCGGCGGTGCGAAATACAAGATAACAGATGCGTCCGGAAAAACGGTCACTTATCAAAAGCCGGTCAAAAAGACAGTGACATCCGTAATTATTCCGGCGACTGTAAAGCTTACCGGTACGGATGGAACGGCGACAGCATTTAAAGTGACGGCAGTTGCGGCGGGTGCATGCAAGGGATATAAAAAGCTGAAGACTGTAACAATCGGGAAAAATATAAAAACAATCGGGAAAAATGCATTTTCCGGATGCATAAAATTAAAAAAGATAAAAATAAGCACAACAGCTTTAAAAAGTGTCGGGAAAAATGCGATGAAAGGAATTTATAAAAAAGCAGTGATCACCTGTAAAAAGTCGAAAAAGAAGGCTTATAAAAAACTGTTTACGAAAAAGACCGGCTTTAAGAAGACGATGAAGCTTAAAGCAGCTTCATAAAGTACGGGAAATTGTTATTATATACGATTGACCGTCTGCAGACGGCGGAAAAATATGTTGTTAAAAACAAGAAAAATCCCTGTGGAGAATGAAAATTCTTCTACAGGGATTTTGTTATTTTCTATAGAGACACTGACAGAACCAGAGAATCCTGCTGCTTGATTTTTAGTGAACATTTATTTTTTCGCTTTTGATTTTTTGGTTTTATTTGCCACAGCTGCAGTCTTTGTTGACTGTTCATTAATAGCGTTTTGCGTCAGTTCGTCATCCAAAAGCTTTTTCATCAGCCGGATTCCGATGCTTTCAATACCAAATGCCCATGTTTTGCTTGCTGCATACTTTTGGTTCAGACCGTCGAGGCCGGTTCCGTTATAGTACATATCCCCTTCGTGAATGTAGTGGGTATAGAGGTGTTCCGCAGTCATCATCAGATTTTCTTTACCGGAAGCGGCATTGATTCCCGGTGATTTGTCTGTATAAACACCGAAACCGGTATAATTGTGATCCTTTACTGCCCTCCGTGATGTACCCCAGTTGCTTTCTAAAGCAGATAGTGCGCAGAACGCGATTGCGTTGATTCCGTATTTCTTCTCGATGTTTACGTAGACCTTTGCATATTGCTCTAATTCGGTTCCCGCTAACAGCTTTTTCATTTGTTTTACGGAGATATTGCTGACTTCGGTTACATCCGTAGAGTTAAACACAATTCCTTCATCTTTCTTTTCTGCCTGCCTGATATGTTTTACCATGGTCTGATATGTTTTCAGGTTTTTCTTTAGAGCAGTGATGCTTTTGTCCTTTTCGTACATCATAAAGGAGAGGTATACGGCGATATCTGCCGCATCATATCCTTTTGCACCCAGAAGGGCAATCGGCGAATCCTCGCCCGGAGAGGAAATACTTTGATTTTCCAGTAATTCTTCGTCCTGTATTACCATATCCTCCCGTTTTTTCATAAAGCTGTCAAAATCACCGACCTGCTCATAATCTGCTAAAGAGGACAGATAAGCATCAAAGCCGGCTATGGAGAGTACAGAATTTCCCTCTCCGGTACTGACAAACAGGCTGCCGTTTGTTTCGGTATCTGCCTGGATCTGCTGATAAGCAGAAAGTTTATTCTTTTCACTTTGAAGGGTTTTGTTTACTTTTACAATCTGCTTTTTCTGAGCTTTTATATTTTTTTTATACACTTCCTTCTGTTCTGCATTTGGTATGGCAATGCGCACTTTTCTGATCGGTTTGTAGGTCGGCTCCGGAGTTGGAGAGGGTTTCGGCGTAGGCTTTGGTTCCTTTTCTGCTTCTCCGACTGCATTTCCGTCAGAAACTGCCTGTGCTTTTCCTGCTGTTTTTGCAGGTGAGAAACCGATGACGAACAGCCCTGCTAAAGCTATTATAAATAAAAGTGAAATTCTATATGTTCTTTTCGTTCGATGCATAAAACACCTCCATGACTGTATGGCATTTTGAATATGTCTGTCATACATAGTTGCTTTATATGTGTTTTCTCTATTTTATACCCTATGGGCGAGAATGTCAAAAAAAAGGGATTGGCAGGTTTTAGCAATCGTTTGGAGAGGCATGAATGATAACTTAATGGACCTGATGTAAACTTATCCATGGAACGGGTTGACAATAGATTCTATTTCCTTTATACTGGTATCCTAGTACAAATGATCTGCACATGGGTTTTTTGCGAAGAACAGATTGTGCAGGAGTGAAATAATGAGGAGAGGATAAGAGGAATGACACAAAAAATTGCAACAAAGTCACTGGTCACCATGGCACTTTTTGCCGGAATGCTCTGCGTTTCGGCTTATATCAGCGTACCGCTTCCAAATGGTTCGCATATTACTTTTTTGAATTTTATGGTCATGTTGATCGCATTTCTTTTTCCGGCTACGGAATCAGGACTGATCGTGCTTGTCTGGCTTTTGTTAGGAGCAGTCGGACTTCCGGTGTTTATCGGAGGAAGCGCGGGGTTAGGGTATTTGATTTCACCGTATGGGGGATATAGCTTTGCTTTTCTGATTGTTGCGATTTTGATACCGCTTCTGCGGGGAAAGGAGTATCACCGGATCCGGGTAACTGCGGTTGCCATCGCTTCCGTGATCTTTGTCGATTTATTTGGTGCTGTCTGGTGGATGCTCCTTGGGCATTTGGGAGCGAAGGAAGCCTTTGTGCTTGGTTTTCTTCCGTTTATTGTGTTAGATCTGGTGAAGGCTGTGGTTGTAGCACAGATTGTACCGGCATTTCGAAGGATTGTGGTAGATTTTGCTGTGACCGGAACAACAGGATCGTGAGCCGACATCTACGATTCACAGTCATTTTTTGTCGAATAGCTGAGATTTTTTCCTGTAAAAAATGAGTTAAGATTATCTTGTCTTAAATCTTAATCACATTTTGGAGGGAACGATTGAAACGAGGTTATATTTTTATTGTCTTCTTTTTAACAGGAGCGTTTCTTTTCGGTGTACTTTATGGATTAAGTACACCTGTTTTTTTTGAAAAAAGGGAAGCAGTTCCTGTTATGAAGCAGATCGAGGAAAAGGAAGAGCAAGGCGGAAGGCTGGTCACAGCATCGGAGGTGATTTCCGCATATCCGGAGGGAAAGAGGAGATATCGCCATTTGACGATTGCATTAAAATTTCGCGTCGAGAATTACGGACAGAATATTGGGTTCGGAGATTATTTTTTGTATCAGCTTCCGGCAGGCTATACATTGGGAAATCACTTTCAAAATGGCAAGCTCAGAAAAAAGAAAAGGGTGATTGCGACATATCAAAGGCTGGAAAGGAAGGAGAAGGAATTCGTCAAGATTACATTTACAGAGCCCGTCCATGAGGAAGTCTACGGACAGAAGCTGTCCGGAAAAATGCTTTTAGAATTAGATGAAATTATATCAGAATAGTTATGTGTGTGCTGTGGCGGCTTTCTGCTTCTGATAGTACCTTTGGGTGTGAAAGGGAATGCTCCAAAAAAATTGTGAAAATTGCATAAAAAAGCAGGAAAAAATATGGACTTTTTCGTGAAAAAATGTTAAGCTTATTATAGTAATGTCTGGCTAACAAAAAAAGACGAAAGAAGCAAAGACTCTTTGTATATATTTGGAGGGGACATATGCATAATAAGAGAAACGTGATTGGAATTTGTACAGCAGAGCTGGATCAGAAGTGGCATGCAAAATTGATGGAAACATTGACACGGGAATTTATCAGGCGCGGCTATTATACCATGATTTTTTCCTGTGATGTGGACTGCTATTTAAACAGGGATACGGATATGGGGGCGGCTTCCATTTTCACATTGCCGAATTTGGACAATGTAGATGCAATGGTTGTTTTTTGTGAAACAATCCGTAATAAAAAGGTACGGGATGAGCTGATCGGGCGCTTAAAGGAAGCGGATGTCCATGTAATTCTTGTAGATGAGGAGTCAGAAGGGTGTTATTCTGTCTTATATGATCAGAATACAGCATTTGAAAAGCTGGTTCGTCATGTGATCGAATATCATAATCTGAAAGAGGTGAATTTCTTAAGCGGTCCGGAAGGAAATTCGGTTGCCGAGGAGCGTCTGGCAATTTATAAAAAGGTTTTGGAGGAGAACGATATCCCGATAGATGAGGAGCGTATTGGATATGGTGATTTTTGGGAGCTGCCTGCAAGGAAAGCCATGGAAGAATTTATGGCAGAGGATAAGGTGCCGCCGGAGGCAATCATTTGTGCAAATGACACAATGGCGGTGACTGCCTGTGACTATCTGCGGTCAAAAGGATATAAGGTACCGGAGGATATTATCGTGACGGGACTGGATGGCATTGAAGAGGGAATTTATCATAATCCCGGTATTACGACCTGTGTAAGGGATGAGGTAAATGACGCGAAGAGAATGGCAGACATCGTGCAAAATCTTTTAGACGGAAAAACGGTTCCTTATGTTACGGAGATTCCTTATCACATCAGACTTTCCGGCTCCTGTGGCTGCCAGATGGATAATCTTTTTGATTTTGACAGAGTGATTCAGAGCATGAAGCTGTCTTATGCTTATATGCGTTCTCAAATCCGGGAGTGCAAGGATATGGCAGAGGAGATTCTGCAGTGCAGAACGCAGGAAGAATTTGAAGAGATCATAGAATCCTATATGAAAGAGGACAGTTTTTTGTGCTTGAATGAAAATTTTTCTATCGAAGAAAAAGAACCGAAAAGCGTTTATGAGGACGGTGTTTTTACTTCCGAAATGAAAGCATTCGTCCGTCTGAATGGAAAGACCTTCGAAGATGACTGCTTTTCGATCAATGTAGTTCCGGAGTCGGGCAAGGATACTGATCCCGGAAAAGCAGTTTTGATTTATCCGCTGCATTTTGAAAAAGAGGTTGTCGGCTATATCGGATTCTGGCGGGATCCGTCGGAGTTAGCTGAAGCAGAGTCACTGCTGCAGTATATCTGCAATCTGAATCTTTCACTGTCCTACCGGCTTGCAGCGGCACCGGAGGCAGAATAGGAATTATTCAGGTTGCTTTACTGTAATTTGTTCACCTGATAAAGGTAGGCTCTTCCTTTTTTTCCGGTTTTTCTGATCAGACCGATATGGGTGAGGACGCTTAGCGCAAAGCTCGCAGCTCTTGGGGAGATTTTTCCGAATTTCGCAAAATCTTTTGCCGTAAAAGGCGACGGCAGACTTTCCGGAAGCATGCAGACATAGTCTTCTGTTCCGGAGATATAATATTCGTCAACGAGTTTTTTCGGAATCCTGTCATAGCGGGTGGAGCCGCGTTTGCGGTTTTCGCTCCAGCCATTTAAAAGGCGATACTCCTCTGCATCGATGAGCACCAGACAAAGGTGCAGATTTTCGTGAGTGAGATAGGGTTTGATCCGGTATAGTTCATAAAAGGCATCACAGGGAGTTCCCGTTTTCGGGGACTTCCTTTTTTGTGTCACTTCACCGGTGGCTTCGTCAATCCAGAACAGCCATTTGCTGTGGATAATCGGGTAGACAATGGTCACGGGGTATTTTTCTAAAAAAAAGTCAAGCTTTTTTCGCATGGCATGAAAGGAACGGGTTTGGATTTCAATGATTTCTTCTCCTTTGAAAATGTCGGCAACAAAACTGCCGATTTTGATTTCCTGGTGCTCCCGATCCGGTTCATAAAATTCTTTTAAAACAGCATGAAGAGTTTTTTCGCCAAGTGTCCCTATGCCGTTTTTTTCTCTGGCCGCCCCAATGATCTTTTCACATGCATTGGAAAATAGCTTTTCGTCCTCTTTGCTGACTGACATATTTTAACCTCCATGGTGCGATTTTCGTCCTATCTAAGTTTGTTAACTATAACTATTTTACAACAGATCTTTCAAATTCTCAAATTTTTATGGATAAAAAGAATTTTTCTAAATCATATACAGCCGTTATTTAGAACAAAAGAGTTTCGCTTGCGAATTGCAGCATTATACATAAAATGGAAAAATAAGCCCATACTAAGAAAAGATTAATAAATTTTTAACCGTTCCTTAGAAATAGTTTATTGATTTTCTGAAAAAAGTGAGAGTAAAATCGGAATGCAAGTCTCTCAGAAGACGAGAGCTTGCAGGAAAGGATGGAAAATGACACAGACAAAAATCAACTGCAGACCGCAAAGTGAAAAAAGTATTGATATATTTGCGGGAGATTATTCACAGCGAAAGAAGGCAATCGCTAAGCTTTTAGATCTGCCGGACAACTTTGACATCCTTGTCAGGGAAATGCTCATCGGGGAGAAAAAAGTCATTCTCTATGCTGTGGATGGTTTTTTAAAGGGAGATATTTCACAGAAGGTTTTAGAATATTTTTGTAACATCGGAAAGAAGGAGATGCCTGAGGATTTTGACAGCTTTGTCAAGCAGGAAATTCCTTATGCGGATATTGTGACGGTTTCAGATCAGGAAACCTTTATTCACCTTCTTTTATCAGGACTTACCTGTCTTCTGGTGGATGGCTATGAGGAAATCTTGGCGATTGATTTCAGGGAATATCCGAGCCGCAGCGTAGATGAACCGGAGACAGATAAGGTGCTTCGGGGCTCCAGAGATGGATTTTTAGAGTCCGTGGTTCCTAATGCTGCTTTGATCCGGCGGAGGATTCGGGATATTAATCTGCAGTTCCGGATTTTCAAAGTGGGAAAAAGCTCGCGTACGGATGTTGCGATTTCCTATATGAAGGGGAGGGTGAAGGAATCCGATATCGAGGGGATTGTAAAGCGGATTGAAAATGTCGGAATCGATGCCCTGTCGATGAATCAGGAAAGCCTGGCAGAGATCCTGTTTCCGAGAAAATGGTGGAATCCTTTTCCGAAATTTAAGTATACAGAAAGACCTGACACGGCGTCTGCGGCGATTTTAGAGGGAAGTATAGCAATACTTGTGGATAATTCACCGGCTGTCATGCTGATACCGACCTCACTTTTCAGTATTCTGGAAGATGCAAATGATTATTATTTCCCGCCGATCACGGGAACCTATCTTCGGTTTACCAGGATGGCAACGGCTGTAACAGCTCTTTTTGTGACACCGCTTTTTTTATTGTTTTTTGCACATCCGGACTGGCTGCCGGATAATCTGCATTTTCTGCTGTTAAAAGACACCTATCATATTCATCCGCTTCTGCAGTTTTTGATATTGGAATTTGCGATTGACGGACTGAAAATGGCTTCCATCAATACCCCGAATATGCTGACCACGCCGTTAAGCATTGTCGCAGGTATTGTCTTTGGAGACTATACCGTAGATTCAGGATTGTTTAATTCGGAGATCATGCTCTATATGGCATTTGTAGCTGTTGCCAATTATACACAAAGCAACATGGAGCTTGGTTATGCGATCAAATTCCACCGGATGATCCTTTTAGTCCTCACCGGACTTTTCGGAATTTACGGTTTTGTAATAGGAACCCTGCTTTTGGTGTTTATGCTGGTCTTCAATTCGACCTTTGCCGGCAGGGGATATCTTTATCCGCTGATTCCGTTTCACGGCAAGCAGTTTTTAAAGAGGTTTTTCCGTGTCACGCTTTCCTATAATGAAAAGGAGAAGAATTACTGGGGGAATATTTCCGGAAAGTGATGCTTCCGGGAAAGACATTCAGGCAAGTCCGCAGCCTTTTTGAAAAACTTTTGTCGTAAATGCCGATTCATAGTAAAATTAGCCAAAAAAATGCCGCATTTTATAGAAAAATGTGGCATTTTTTAATGAGAGCATATGCTATAATAAATCGTCACTTATGAGGAGGCGAATTACTATGGAGATGATAGGGGAAACATTGCCGATGACATTTTGCATTCCGTTTGTCGGTATGTTATTATGTATTGCGGTCTGCCCATTGGTTTTTGGTAAGCTGTGGGATCAAAAAAAGCATTATGCAGTGATATTCTGGTCACTTGCATTTTTAATTCCGTTTTATTTCTATGCCGGAGCGAAGGTGACCGGAAAACAGTTGCTTGATGTGATTTTTGGGGATTATATTACTTTTATCGTATTATTGTTTGGTCTGTTCTGCGTGGCAGGAAATATATGTGTCAAAGGGGATATGGCGGGGAGTCCGAAGCTGAATGTCCTGCTTTTGGTCATTGGCGCGGTACTTTCAAGCTGGATCGGAACGACCGGAGCGAGCATGGTGATGATTCGTCCGATTATCCGCGCAAACAATTGGCGCAGAAGAAAGGTTCAGATTGTCGTATTTTTTATTTTTTTGGTTTCCAATATCGGAGGCTGCCTGACACCTGTCGGGGATCCGCCGCTTTTGATGGGATTTTCCAGAGGCGTGGATTTCTTCTGGAGCATGCATCTTCTTCCGATTTTACTTTTGAATGCTGTTCTACTTTTGGGACTGTTCTTTTTTCTGGATTCGAAAGCTTATAAGCAGGATATTGCCGAAGGCTTGAAGCCGGTGCAAAAGACAGAAAAAGAGAAAGTCCATATCGAAGGTGGTCATAATATTGTTTTTCTCGTTATGATCGTCGGTGCCGTCATTCTGAGTGGTGTCCTTCCGAAAAAGGTTGCGTTTTTCGGTGAGGAGATTGCCCCGATGATCGAGCTTACATGGGTGGGACTTTTAGAGGTTGGTATTATTCTGGTGGCAGCCCTGTTATCCTTTGTGACGACCAAAAAGGCAGTTCGCGAGGCAAATAATTTCACATGGGATGCGATTGAAGAGGTTGCTGTACTGTTTATCGGAATCTTCATTACGATGATTCCTGCGCTTTTGATCTTAAAGGCAAAGGGTGCAAGCCTGGGACTCAAGCATCCATGGCAATTTTTCTGGATTACGGGAGCACTTTCCAGCTTTTTGGATAATACACCGACGTATTTAGTATTTTTCACAACGGCAGTTGCTTCGTCCTTAAAGGGCGGAAAGATGATCGTGGTCCTCGGTGGAAAGATACCGCAGATTTTCCTGATGGCAATTTCGTCTGCCGCTGTATTTATGGGAGCAAATACCTATATCGGAAATGCGCCGAACTTTATGGTGCGTTCGATCGCAGAGGAGAATGGTGTGAGGATGCCGTCCTTCTTTGGGTACATGCTGTGGTCGCTTAGTTGTCTGATTCCGGTGTTTATGATTGATATGCTTGTATTTTTCCTCTTTTAAATAAATGTATTGCCCAGACAGTGAAATACCGCAGATAAAGTGCGATGTTTCACTGTCTGGGTAATACGATACAAGGTGAACCGTCGGGATATTTGATTATTCCGGCGGTTTTCAGTTTGCGCTGGTGTTTCGACGAAAGGGGAGAAATCATCTGGTTTATTATGGGAATGACAGGGAGGATACCATGATTTTTGATACACATGCACATTATGATGATGAGGCTTTTGACGAAGACCGGGAAGAGGTTTTTCAAGAGATTAGGGAAGCCGGGGTGGGACTGGTGACAAATATCGGTTCAACGCTTGAATCTGCAAAGGAAAGTGTCCGATTAAGCGGGCAGTATGATTTTATCTATGCGGCAGTCGGTGTCCATCCATCTGAGGTGGAGGAGCTTACGGAAAAAGATATGGAATGGCTTTGCGAAGCGGCAGCTCTCGAAAAGGTGGTGGCGATTGGTGAGATTGGTTTGGATTATCATTATGACGAACCATCAAAGGAATTACAGAAAAAGTGGTTTTTAAGACAGTTAGAGATTGCGAAGGAGGTTTCTCTGCCGGTTTGCATCCATAGCAGGGATGCGGCAGCAGATACCCTGGAATTTATGAGGAAGGCACATGCAGATGGAATCGGGGGCGTGATCCATTGTTATTCTTATGGAATCGAGCATGCGAGAGAATATCTGGATATGGGTTATTATTTGGGAATCGGCGGTGTCGTGACCTTTAAAAACGGAAAAAAGTTAAAAGAGGTCGTAGCCTATGCTCCGCTCTCGCAGCTGGTATTAGAGACAGATGCACCATATCTGTCTCCGGAGCCATACAGAGGAAAGCGCAATCATTCCGGCAGACTGCCTCTTGTTGCGGAAGCGATTGCCGCACTGAAGGAAATGGATGTATCTGAGGTGATTCGTGTGACGACGGAAAACGCAAAAAGGTTATATCGTCTTGACTGAAAGGAGGGACAGATGGCAACACTTGGGATTCCGCAAAATACAATAGAAATTTTACGAAAATATGATTTTTGTTTTCAAAAAAAATTCGGACAAAATTTTTTAATTGATCCTCATGTTTTGGAACGGATTGTGGAAGAAGCGGGCATTGGCGCAGAGGATTTTGTACTGGAGATCGGTCCGGGAATTGGGACAATGACGCAGTATCTTTGTGAAAGTGCAAGAGAAGTTTTAGCTGTGGAAATTGACCGGAAGTTGATTCCGGTTTTGGGTGAAACCCTGGCAGATTATCAAAATGTTACGGTATTAAATGAAGATATTTTAAAACTGGATCTGGGGGAGATTGCGGAAAAATATAATGCGGGAAGGCCGGTTAAGGTGGTTGCCAATCTGCCGTATTATATTACGACACCGATTATCATGGAGCTTTTTGAGAGCCATGTGCCGCTCGAAAGCATTACCGTGATGGTGCAGGCGGAGGTTGCCGACCGGATGAAGGCAAAACCCGGAACAAAGGAGTACGGGGCTTTGTCATTAGCGACTGCCTTCTATGCGGAGGCAGAGGTGGTGGGAAATGTTCCGCCCAATTGCTTTATGCCAAGACCAAAGGTGTCTTCTGCGGTTGTGCGTTTGAATTGTCATAAGGAAAGCCCCGTAGAGGTGCATGATGAGAGACTGATGTTCCGGCTGATCCGTGCGTCTTTTAATCAGAGAAGGAAAACTCTTGCCAATGGAATTTCCAACGATACGGGACTCCCGTTTGGGCGTGAGGAGGTTGTGGCAGCGTTAGAGCAGATGGAGCTTTCTCCGATGATCCGGGGAGAGCGTTTATCGTTAGAGGAGTTTGCGAAACTGAGTAATCTTTTGACAGGGGAAGGCGGCAGAAAGGAGCCCATAGCATGAGCATAGATACTAATATAGTGATAAGGGAGCGGATTCAGGCACTTCGAAAAGAAATGAAAAAAGATGGCATAGATGTTTACTATGTACCGACAGGTGATTTTCATGGTTCAGAATATGTGAGCGAATATTTTCAGTGCAGAAAATTTCTGTCGGGATTTGACGGTTCGGCGGGAAGTCTTGTGGTTACTCCGGGAGAAGTGGGGCTTTTTACGGATGGAAGATATTTTATCCAGGCGGAAGAGCAGCTTAAGGGAACCGGAATTATTTTGTATAAAACAGGTGTGGAGGGTGTTCCGACTCTGCAGCAGTATATTATGAAAAGCCTGCCGGAGAGTGGAACGCTTGGATTTGACGGGCGAATGGTTTCTGCCGCATGGCTTTTTCAGATGCAGCGTATGCTGACGAAAAAAAAGGGAAGGATTTTGACAAAATACGATCTGGTGGACAGAATTTGGGACAATCGTCCTCCGGTTCTTTTTCGTCCTGCATGGCTTTTACCGGAGGAATACACGGGGAGCAGCCGGAAGGAAAAGCTTGCGAGGCTGCGGAAATGGTTAGCAGAAAAAAGCGGTAAGGGAAATGCTTCTTCAGAACAGAAGGTTTCCGACGAAAAAAAAGAGTGTCTTGTTTTAAGTACACTGGATGAAATTGCATGGCTTTTAAATATCCGTGGAGAGGATATTCCGTGTAATCCGGTGGTCTTTTCGTATCTTGTCCTGGATGAGGAGCATTGTTTTTTGTTTGTACAGAACGGAGTTTTTTCAGAAAATGACATTTGTAGATTAGAGGATGATGGAATCACTCTGTGTACATATGATGAAATTTTAAGTTTCATGTGTAGTTATCCACAAAAAGTTAATATATTTGTGGATAAGAGACACACAAACGCTGAAATTGTGGGAAATTTTCCAAAAGTATCCAAGATTGTGGACATTTTATCTCCGATTGAGAATTGGAAGGCAGTCAAGAACGAAACCGAAATCCGAAGGGAAAAGGAAATCCATATCCGGGACGGAGCTGCGGTGACGAAATTTATTTTTTGGTTGAAAAAGCAGATCGGCAGGGAAAGGATCACAGAAATCTCAGCGGCGGAAAGGCTGGAGGCATTTCGCAAAGAACAGGCTGATTACAGAGGACCGAGCTTTGATACGATCTCTGCTTATGCAGAGCATGGAGCAATCGTACATTACTCTCCGTCGGAAGAGACCGATGCAGAGCTTTTTCCGGAAAATTTTTTGTTAGTAGACAGCGGGGGACAGTACCTTGGGGGCACAACGGATATTACGAGAACGATTTTTTTGGGACAGGAGATTTCCGAGGAGCAAAAGAGAAATTATACTGCAGTTTTAAGGGGAAATTTGAACCTCATGGCGGCGAAATTCAAGTACGGCTGTTCAGGAGTGGCACTTGATTATGCTGCAAGAAAGCCGCTTTGGGATATCGGTCTTGATTTTAACCACGGAACCGGACATGGGGTTGGCGCCTTTTTAAATGTTCATGAGGGGCCAAATGCGATTAATTATAAAATTGCAAAAGGACCGGGGAAGAATGTCATGTTTGAAGCGGGGATGATCACCTCAGATGAACCGGGTATTTATCTGGAAGGAAAGTACGGTATTCGTTTGGAAAATCTGATTCTCTGTGTTGAGAAAGAAGAGAATGAATTTGGACGGTTTATGGGATTTGAGCCATTGACCTTTGTACCATTTGACAGAATGGCAATTGATCCGGCGCAGATGAACCGGGAGGAAATAGAAATTTTGAACACCTATCATGCACAGGTGTATGAGAAGCTCTCGCCGTATTTGACAGAGAAAGAGCGGGACTTTCTTAAAAAAGAATGTGCCCCGCTCTAGTTAAGGTTCTGTTTTTATAACTTTATTTTTTCACTTTTATTTTAAAGGTGTACTTTTTGTTGTTAAAGGTGGTGACAGTGATTTTTGCCGTCCCCTTTTTCTTTGCCTTGATCACTCCTTTTTTCGAGATGGTGGCAACACTTTTTTTCGAGGATTTATAAGTAATCCGATAGCTGGCACTTCCGGACGGAAGCTTTACCTTCACCTTTTGTGTTTTGCCCTTTTTCATTGTTTTTTTCGAAACGGAGGCCGTTACCTTTGAAGGGGCTTTTTTTACGACAACCGTTACCTTCGCTGTCCCGCCGCTGGCGGTTTCTAAAAGGATGTCAGCAGTTCCGGGAGCAATGCCGGTGATGATTCCTGTATTTCCGACAGTGGCAATTAATTTATTACTGCTGGAAAAGGTCAGCTGATCCACATCAGAAAGTGTACAGGAAAGAGTGACTCTCTCTCCTGCTCCGATCGTATATTTGGAAACAGAAGGTGTAACCGTGACAACGCTGGGATTATTATTGTTTCCATTATCGTCATCAATATCTACTAAATCGTTCGGATCATCAGCTACCGTGTTATTGCTTGCAAAGGCTTTTACACAGATATTATTATAATTTTCTGCTTCGTTGGAACTGAAATAGGAATTTGTTTCTAATTTTAAAGAAGTCGTATCCGTCCATGTTCCATTTACGTCAAGGAAGCTCTGGCCGGACTCGCTGCTGTAATCCGCAAATTTTGCTTCTACATAGCGTCCGCTGCTGTCCTGAAAATATCCATAGGTATCTTCCTCGGTTCCTTCCATCGGAACATATGCAATCCGGTCTGTTACATCATATTCTACAACAATAGCAAATTTTTCGCCGGGTTCTATGTTGGTTGCATTTGCAAGAGGAATCGTGTGGTAGCCTGCATATGCGGCAGTTCCTGTTGTTACAGTAGATTTCGCAAGCTTTCCGGTATTTGGCTTGGTTCCTGCGATTTTCCGGTACACGGAAATTTTATAGGATTGATTATCTGTGACCGTGTAGATGCCTGCGGCCATCACTGCCTGTTTTTTTCCGGTATCATTGGTAAATACGTTGGCACAAGAGATATCATCCTGCGAGGTAAGTGCAATGTTCCAGCCTGCTCCGTTATATTGATAATTTGTGTCGTAGGTATCAGCAGCTTCTGCTTCTAAGGTATAGAAATCACTCAGGGAAGCTTCGTAGTAAGATACCCAGAAATAGCCGTTTTTTGTCACCTGTGTTTTTTCTTGTGACTCTCCGTAGCTGTTGGCGATTAACCATGCTCCCTTTGCCTTTGGAGTTTTGCTGAACAGCTCAAAATCATCATCCCAGCCAACGATCGTTACGGCATGATTGGAATAATTGTCATCATAGCTGGTTTGATAGTAGGAATATTCTCCGTCCCGGGTATAAATTTCATCTGCATCATAATACATACTGACACACATAGAACCGTGTTCCATAATCGCCTGCTTAATTGTTGCAAGATCTGCATTATCATAACAGTTTGCTTCTTTTAAGTGCATATCGGAGTGGTAACGCAGGCTGTTATCCTGTGATTTCATATATTGTATCATGTTTCGTAGTTCGTCTGTAGTATCTGCATGAAATGGTGCATCGGTTTCGTTTGCTGCACCCCACCAGTTAGAAAGAGTACTGACAGCTAATAGTGTATTGCCGCCCTGGTTATAGGTATCCTCTGAGGCATCATATTCCAAATTCGTATCGCCGTAGAGCGGACTGCTCTGATCGGTTTCTCCGTGATAGGTATACCATGCGAGATGGCTTTCGGAATAATCGGTATTATCAAAAGGAGAAAGTCCCTTAACAATTGCAGAGGTTTCCAAGGCTTTTACAGCAGAAAATGCCCAGCATGCTCCGGCATAGCCCTGATTCTTAATAGAGGTGGTTTTTCCTTCGGCAACAGAGCTGTAGCTGCTTGGGAGTGCTGCTGCCTTTTTTCTGGAAATAGTGGCAGGTTTTTTGCCATTCTCTAAAGTGACAGTTTCTCCGGCTTCATTTTTATATACATAATGAATATTTCCATTGTCATCTGCATAAGGAACCTGAGTGATGACCGAAAGAGTATTTGTATTTTCTTTCTTTTTAGAATTATCTTCATTACTTGCAGCCATGGCTGGAATGCCTGATATCAAAATAGAGCAGGAGAGGATGACAGATAAGATAGTATTTTTTCTCATAAAAACCTCACTTTCGTTTCTGGTTGACCAATAGTTCAAAGCGGTTGCTTTTTTGTGTATATTCTCTGTGCATGATAAAATAAACTCGCTAGAATTTATTTTATCATGGTTTTGTGTCTAAAGCGTGTCGGATTTGCTGCCTGTACCGGGTTCCTTTCCCTTTTTTCTGAGTTTCGGGACAATGATATAGAACAGACCTCCGTATATGCCAAACAGGATGATTCCCGTAATCACATCCAGAAAGGAATGCTGTTTTAAAAACATCGTGGACAGGCAGATCAAAATACATAAAATCAGCGAAGCCGTTTTCCAGCCTCTTCTTTCTCTAAAGTAATGACTGGTTGAAAATCCGATATGGATTGCAACCGCATTATACACATGAATGCTTGGCAGAACATTTGTGTCAGTATCACTTTTATATATGAAACCAATAATATCCGTAAAAATATTATCGCGTTCCAGAACGGGACGCATATTCTGCATATTCGGAAAGAGGTAATAGATCAGCAGGCAGGTACTCATGCCAAAGATCAATGTATGTATGCAGGCATAAAAATCCTCCAGGTGTTCCGTTTGAAAAAACAGGAAAAACAGAACCAGAACCACATATAAAAACCAGCTTAGATATGGAATAATGAAGATTTCACAAAAAGGAATCCGATCATCCAGGGCACAGTGGATGTCGGTAAAATGCACATCCGATCTCTCCTCCAGCCAGATAAAGCAGTGCATGTAAAGCGGAAGATAAAGTATGTACAAAACATGTTTATATTTTATGCAGGATTCTTTTATTGATAATAAAAAGTTGTGCTTCACATTGCCCTCATTTCCCAGATATGATTATTTTACCTGTAATTAGTCGTTCCCACTTATTATTCAAATAGAATAAACTGTATATTAAGATTAAATGTTTTTCTTTCTGATGCACCGGTACAATTATATTGCATTTTTTAGATGCTAATATTTTGCAGAATGTTTCCAGTCAATTTCTTTCCGGATATATTGAAAGGTTTTTTCCTCTCCTTCCTCTGCCAGCATGTGCAGCAGCTTCTCTAACAGCTCCTTCGTATGTTCATGCATCAGGTAGTGTCCCTTATTTTTCTCATAGTATTTCAAAGGAAAAGAATCATCATAGGTATCGCGGTTATAATTTTTGCTGGCAGCCACGCGGTCGCAAAACATTTCTACAATATAGCGGTCCGGCATCGGCATTCCCTGCAGCCCTTCGTCTGCATTCGTCGTAAAATCAATCCAGTATTCATAGTGATGCCTGTTTCTGCCTTTATGATGCAGCCATGCGGAAGAATATCCCTTTGCAGCTCTTTCCTCATGGTTTGGACTTTTCTTTCCGCCCTGATAATGTTTGACGCCGGAGAAAAATTCTACCGGAGAGTATTTCGACCAGTCATGCATGATCCCCTGCTTATAGAGACCGGCACGAAAACAATAATGTCTTACTAATTTTTTATGGTGCAGGATGGTTTCTAAATGTCCCCAAAAATTATTCCATAAACTCATAATAGTCCTCCATGCCATAACCCAAATTTCCAAATTATATGTATGCTCTTTACAAGCTTTTGCGGATTGTGGTAGTATTTATAGGGAACAACAAAAATAAAAATACCTTTGTCGTTTGCTATAAATAGTTTTCCGGCGTGGGTTTTAGCGGATAATGACCATATTTTACTATACAATAAGAAGAATTTCAATAGAAAGGCGGTTTTTTATGGAACTTTGGGACATCTATGACAGAGAGAAAAGGGTGACAGGCCGGACGATGGAGCGGGATGACTGGCGGCTTCGGGAGGGGGAATATCATCTTTCTGTGCTCGGTGTTATGATGCGTCCGGATGGGAAATATCTGATTACGAAGCGTGCGGCAGGAAAGGCATGGGCACCCGGTTCCTGGGAGGTTCCCGGAGGTGCCGTGCAGGCAGGGGAGACTTCGGAGGAGGCAGTCCGGCGGGAAATTTTGGAGGAAACGGGACTGGATGTATCCGAAGCATCGGGTGGCTTTTTATATGATTATCATAGAGAAAATATAAAAGAGGGAGACAATTATTTTGTCGATGTTTACCGTTTTCAGATGGACTTTTCAGAGGATCAGGTCCGTCTGCAGGAAGGGGAAACAGATGGATTTCAGATTGCAGACCTTGCAGAAATTGAACAGTATGGTGAGCAGGGAGAGTTTTTGCATTATGAAAGCCTAAAGAGGGCATTTCACCGGATGTCGGAGAAATAATCGGATGTTGCTTACAGAACCGGGGAAATTTGTATAAAATTTTGTTGAAAATTATGGAAAAGTGATATCAAAT
>CADBMH010000174.1 GCA_902795705.1 uncultured Lachnospiraceae bacterium
AAAGGAAGCCAACAACCACTACAACTGTCCGATCGTCACCTCCTATGGTGAAAATATTAAGAACAATGTCGAGGAACTCAGGGATGAGAAGATTACATATCAGAATCCATTCCTTTCCTTTGAAAGCGAAGAGATCCTCACAAATCGTCTGGTCGATTATTTTCAGGAGGAGAACGGAATTTCCGCACTTGAGATCAGAGAGGCAGCAGCCACCGCCTGGGCAGAGCTGATGGCAGAACGCGCGGATATCACTGCAAAGGGAAAAGAAGTCCTTGACTATATGGAGAAAAATCATGTACACGGTATCGTGCTCTCCGGCAGGCCATATCATGTCGATCCGGAGATCAACCATGGAATTCCGGAAATGATCAATTCCTTCGGTGTCGCTGTCCTGACCGAAGACAGCATCTCCGAACTCGGAACCGTTGACCGGCCAACCGTAGTCATGGATCAGTGGATGTATCATTCCCGTCTGTACCGTGCAGCCTCTTATGTCAGCACCAGAGAGGATTTAGACCTGGTACAGTTAAATTCTTTCGGCTGCGGTCTGGATGCCGTAACGACCGATCAGGTCAGTGATATATTGACAAAGCAAAATAAAATATATACCGTATTAAAGATTGACGAAGTCAACAATCTGGGTGCCGCCAGAATCCGTATCCGCTCTCTCCTCGCTGCAGTCAAGGACCGCGAGAGGAAACAGATCAAACCGGTAAAAGCAGATACGGCTCATCACAGACAAATTTTCACTCCGGAGATGCGAAAGGAATACACGATCTTAGCCCCGCAGATGTCACCGATCCACTTTGATATCTTACAGCCTGCTTTCGAATCCTGCGGCTATCACTTTGAAGTACTTCCAAGCACGCAGGAATGTGTAGACTTCGGATTAAAATATGTAAATAACGACGCCTGCTATCCTTCCCTTCTCGTAGTAGGACAGTTTATGCAGGCACTTCTGTCCGGCAGATATGATCTGGATAAGGTTGCCCTCATCATCACACAGACCGGAGGCGGCTGCCGTGCAACCAACTACATCGGATTTATCCGGCGTGCTCTTGAAAATGCAGGCATGGGACACATTCCTGTTATCTCCATGAGCGCGGGAATCGAAACAAATCCGGGCTTCAAGCTGAGCCTTAAGCTCGCCAACCGTGCTGTACAGGCACTGATCTACGGCGATGTCTTCATGCGGGTGCTCTACCGTACCAGACCATATGAGGCGGTAAAGGGTTCTGCTGATGCATTACATGAAAAATGGAAAAAAGCTGTAATCCGCTCTGTACAGAACGGCAGAAAGGGAGAATTTAAACGGAATATACGAAATATTATCAAGGAATTTGATGAGCTTCCGTTAAAAAATATCACAAAGCCGAGGGTAGGCATTGTCGGGGAAATCTTAGTAAAATTCCTGCCGCTTGCCAACAACTTTTTAGTCGAGCTTTTGGAAGAAGAGGGTGCCGAGGCAGTCTGCCCGGATCTTCTCGACTTCTTTATGTATTCGCTTTACAATGCGAATTTTAAAGCAGAATTTTTAGGAAAATCAAAACGAGGCGCAAAGATCAATAACTTTGCCATCTGGTATCTGGAAAACTATCGCAAGGTGGCAAGCGATGCTTTCAAGGCAAGTGAACGCTTCACTCCGCCTGTGCCGATAGAGACTCTGGCAGAATACGCTTCCCCGATCGTATCCTGCGGAAACCAGACCGGTGAGGGCTGGTTCCTGACCGGCGAGATGATCGAACTGATCCACTCCGGTGTCCCGAATATCGTATGTGCGCAGCCATTCGGCTGTCTGCCGAACCACGTTGTTGGAAAAGGCGTTATCAAAGAGCTGCGTCACCAGTACAGTGATACAAATATCGTCGCCGTAGACTACGATCCGGGAGCAAGTGAGGTCAATCAGTTAAACCGTATCAAGCTGATGCTTGCTACGGCAGCGAAAAATCTGGAAGAGAAAAAAGGTGCATAAAAAAGCCCGCAAGCTCACTTACGAGGTGCTTGCGGGCTTTGTGCTCCAGATGTATCTGTACACATTCTGTGGGCATTTTTATATATATTCGACCGGCAATGCCAGATTTTTTTCATTCAGCCACAACGGGGAATCATACATGCAAAGCACGATACCGTTCCCTCTTGTTTTTCCCGGTATTTTTCCAATGACATCAAAGGCATCTGTCATGCCAAGCTTGGGATTCGCAGTCATTTTTATTTCAATCGGATAGATCACATCTCCCCATGTGATCATTAAATCAATTTCCGCTTCTCTTGCAGACTTTTCTCCTCCCTTCTGTCTCCTCAATTTATCCTTGCCCCGGTAATAATTCACATACATCCGATAATCAAGTCCTGCATTTGAAAAGCTTTTCAGCACCTCCGATACCACAAATGTTTCAAAAAGCTCTCCCGCCATCGCCCCATTCATCGCTGTTTCCGCTGTCGGATATTTTGTAAGATAACAAACCAGTCCCGTATCTCTGAAATAAACCTTCGGCGTTTTTATCGTCCTTTTTAACGCTGAATTCGAAAAGGGCTGTAAAATGCAGATCAGTCCGGATGCCTCCAAAACAGAAATCCATTCCTTTACTGTTGCAGAGGATAAATCTAATTCATTTGCTATCGCTGTATAATTCAACATCTGCCCTGTCCTTGCCGCTAACACCGTTAAAAACTCCGAAAATTTCATTCGGTCCTGCACACCGGAAAGTGCATTTACATCCCTTTCTAAATACGTCTGTACATAGGAAGCATAAAAGGTCTGCCAGTCTGCTCCGCCTAAAAGCCCCGGATACCCGCCTCTGTGTATAATTTCCCAGAGA
Source organism: uncultured Lachnospiraceae bacterium (assembly GCA_902795705.1). Lineage (GTDB taxonomy): Bacteria > Bacillota > Clostridia > Lachnospirales > Lachnospiraceae > Butyribacter. The sequence goes on from CADBMH010000174.1 coordinate 2,820, forward strand.
TTTTCACAAGTCCGGAATGAACCCTCCCGCTTTTCGATATACTCTTCAGAAGGTACAAACGGCAGGTCAAAAGGATCCTCCCTAAGCTCTCTTAATGAAAAGCCTGTCAGTTCCATGATCGCAACACGCCCGGCTAAAGATTCTGAAACATTTTTCATCAGATGATACTGCTGCGAACCTGTCAGCAGAAAAATCCCATTTTTCTGTGATTTATCACAGGCGAGCTTGATATATGGAAAAAGTTCTGAAATGTACTGCACCTCATCTAATACAACAGGCACTTTATAATTTCTGAAAAATAATCCCGGTTCCTTTTTTGTCTCTGATAAAAGTACCGGATCATCAAAAGTGACGTATTTTATATCCGGGTATAGATGCTTTAAAAGTGTAGACTTTCCCGTTTGTCTGGCACCTGTGACCAAAACAGCCTTAAAACCCTTACCATTTTTTTCAAGCACTGCTTCAATCGCCCTCTTCCGATATCTGTTCTCTTCCATAAAAACCTCCCTGTCAAACACTAATGTGCTGGCGCAAAAAAACTTGCGACTAATTTATAATTTAATTATAAATTAGTCGCAAGTTTTGTCAAGAAGAAATATCTTTCTGCATCAATACATTCAGATACGGATACGGAATTTCAATACCGTTCTCACTCAAAGCCTTCTTCACCCTGCAGTTGATATCACTCTTTACAACCTCTGTCGGTGAGGTCGGCTCATAGTAAACCGTCGTTGCCATGGTAAGGGAGCTTTCTTCATAGGCGATAAAATAAACCGGACCGTATTTCTCCCCGTCCTCTGTCGGAAAGCCCTTCACGGAATACGGGCTTTCCTCCACCGCCTTTCCGATGACCTGCATCGCCTGCTCCACATCGCAGTCATATGCCACCGAAAACCGGAAATGCACGGAGCGGATCTTCGTATGATGACTGGTATTTAAGATCCGCATGCTGTTTAACTTGCTGTTCGGGATAATGACATCCATAGTATCAATCGTTCGGATCACGACATGGCGTATCGTAATATCCTTGATAATGCCCGCCGTCCCGTCCTCTAACTCCACACGGTCTCCCAGATCAAACGGTTTGCTCGCACTGAGCATAAACCCGCAGATCAGATCCGAGATCACAGGCTGTGCCGCCAGACCTGCGATTGCACCGATAATCGCCGTTCCCTGAAAGAGCACTCTTCCGAAAGGTTCCGTAAAATCCGAACTCATAAACACAGAAAATACTGCGAGCAGGATAATCGCCGTTCTGAGCGTCTGCTCCACAAAGCGAATGTACAGCTTATCCCCGGAATGCAGTATCTTCCGGAAAATCCTATGTAAAATATGCAGCACCACAACCACCACAAGAATCGTGATTCCAACAGTGATCAGCCATTCAAAAACCTCTTTTATCCACTCCTGACCTGATAGTAATTCCTTCAAGCTTCTCTGCCACCTTTCTAGTATCGTAAACTTCATAGTCGTCTTTCCTTTTTGGATATGCTTTCTTATCACATATTATGTCCCTGTGCCGCTTCACATTCCAAAGAGGACTATCAGAAGTATAGCACAACCAGACCTTTTTTACCACAAAAAAACGACAGCCTGCTGACTGCCGTTTTTTTATGTTTTCTAATCCATTTTCTTTGTAAAGTTTTTCTTGAATATCTGTAAAAAACTTACCACTTACAGTTACCTTTATTTTTGAAGAAGAGTATCAAAACTTTCATCTCACTTCACTGTAACTTTTACTTTCTTCGCCAGCCCGTTCCTTGCATAGACATAGATCACACAGCTTCCTTTTTTCTTTGCCGTGATCTTTCCGGTCTTGCT